>CAWHFT010000105.1:0-3459 GCA_963828175.1 uncultured Spirochaetota bacterium | reverse complement strand
GTTGCTTGTCAGGCCGCCGCCGTAGATGTAGTAGCCGAAGGCTTCCCACGGTGCCGGACAGTTCGGCCCGGAGATCGGCGCTTGTCCTCTCGCCGATGGAGGTCGAGGCGAGCCCGCCTGATCGCCTGTCAGGGTCCTGGGACTTGGTGATGATGTTGATTATGCCGCCCAGGGAAGAGCCCCAGGCGGAGGAGGCGGGCCCCTTGACGATCTCGATCCGCTCGATCTGCTGGACCGGGAAGGAGCCGATGTCGTTAGTTGTCGGCAAGGTTGTTGATGGTGACCCCGTCCACCATTACCGGGATGCGGTGGAAGTCGGAACCCTGGATCAGGGCGCTGGTTGTACTGCCGGGGCCGCCGCGGATATCCATCTGCACCCCGGTGACATACAGGAGGACGTCGGTCAGGGTATGGGCGTTGATCGCCTCGATCTCCTCGGCGTTCACCACCGTGATGTTCTCCGCCACCTGGAGATGGGTAAGCTTGGGAGAACGGTGGGGGTCACCAGATCCGTGTCCTTGTAAATCATCTGGAGGATGTCCATCTCCTCCTCGGACTGGGCAAGGACGGAAGCTGCCGGGCCGAGGGTGAGAGCAAACAGACAGGCGCAGAAAGGCTCGTGCGCGACCTCACCAAGACGCTTAACAAAAAGGTCAACCTGGTGATAGAAGGCGAGGATACCGAGCTCGACAAGTCCGTTATCGAGGACCTCCTAGACCCGCTCATGCATTCGGTTCGCAACGCCCTCGACCACGGAGTCGAGGCTCCCGAGGAGCGCGCGGCGGAGGGAAAGAGCGAGGAGGGGACGGTCCTGCTCAAAGCCTCCAACGAAGGCAACATGATCGTCATCGAGATAGCGGACGACGGAAAGGGCATCGACGTTGAGGCAGTGCGCGCCAAGGCGATCGAGCGCGGGCTCATCCATCCAAGCAAGGTGCTCACGGATATCGAGGCTTTCAACCTAATCTTCGAGGCCGGATTCTCGACGGCCAGCAAGGTCACCAATATTTCAGGGCGCGGAGTCGGCCTCGATGTCGTGAGGCGCCAGATCGAGAAACTCAACGGCAGCGTCACGGTGTCCAGCCAACGAGGCAAGGGCACGCGCTTCGTCATCAAGCTGCCGCTCACGCTTGCGATTATCCAGGGACTACTGGTCCGCGTGGGCAAGGAAACCTACTCCATCCCCATCACGAGCGTTATCGAAAGCCACCGCATCAAGCCGGCCGACATCAAGATGATCGATAATTACGAGGTCTTCAATATCCGCAACGACGTGGTGGCGTTGTTGCGGCTCAATAGACTGTTCCGCATACCGACCAACGAGCAGCGCGAGTACCATTTCGTCGTCATCGTCGGAACGGCCGACAAGCGCGTGGGCCTCATGGTGGATTCGCTCATCGGCGAGGAAGACGTGGTCATCAAGCCTCTCCGCGACCAGTTCACGCAATCGCCGGGAATCGCAGGGGCCTCGATCCTCGGCGACGGCTCGGTCTGCCTAATAATCGACGTAAGCCAGCTGCTCGAGCTGGGCCTCAAACAAGAGCTCGAGGAACGGCGCCGCCTCGAGGCGACGATCCGGTAACGCGGCCAGGAGCAGCACATGACGGCGCAAGCAGAACGGGAGAAAAAATCGGAGACCGCGGAGCCCGCGAAGAAGACCGAAAAGGTCGATTTCAAGATGGTCACCTTCTCCTTGGCGGGGAAGGAGTACGGCGTGGACATAATGAGCGTGAAGGAGATCGCAAAGGCCTCGCGCTTCACCTACGTGCCTAACGCCTCGCCTTTCGTGCGCGGCGTCTATAATCTCCGCGGCGAGATCATCTCGGTCATCGATCTTAGGATATTCTTCCACCTGCCGGCCGAGCGCAAAGAGGAAGAGGCTCTCGAGAGTCTTATCATCCTCAAGATCGACGAGCACGTGTTCGGCGTCATAGTCGATGCGATCGACAAAGTCGTCGGCATCGCCTCCGCCTCGATTCAGCCTCCGCACCCCATTTTCGGCGATATCAACGTCAAATATATAAAAGGTATCGTCGAGAGCGGCGGAAAGCTCTACATCATCCTTGACGTCGAAAAAATCTTCGCGCCTGAGAGGCCCGAAGAGGCGCCCAAGGCGGGGGCCCTCGACACGCACGCCTCGGAGACGCTCGCCGGCGGAGGCGAGATAGCGGGAATCGCCGGTGGAGACGTCGCGGCCTCTTTCATCAGCGAGACTCTGGCGGCCTTGCGGGGCTTCTACGTAACGAAGGTGAACGAGGAATGGTTCCAGACGCGATTCTCCGAATGGAAAACGGCGCACAAAGGCTCGGACCTCCAGTTGAGGGAGGAGTCCGAGGCCGATGAATTCCTCGAGGGATTCTGGTCTCCCGGGACGGGGAAGCTCTGGGACGAGGACTACGCCGTCGCTTTCGAAAAGGCCTTGCCCCCCATCGAGGCCAAGAGCATCAATGTCTGGAACCCAGGTTGCGGCAAAGGCTACGAGACGTGGGCGTTCGCCTGCGTGATGCGAAGGCGATACCCCGAGGCCAGGATCAAGATTTGGGCGAACGACTCGGACCTCCTCGCGATTTCCATGGCCCCGAACATGGTCTTCCCCGAGGACCTACCCGAGTACTATCGACCCTTTACGACCAAGGGCAGGAACGGTCTTGTCTTCGTCCAGTCGATCCGCGATTCGATCTTCTTCGAATTCCACGACGTAATGAACGCGAACACGCTGCCGCCCCTCGATCTCATCCTCTGCCGCGACATGCTTTCCTTCGTAGCTCCGATCGATCAGAATAGGCTTCTGGGGGATTTCCTCGATAAGCTAAAGCCCAACGGCGTCGTGTTCTGCGGGGCCAGCGAGCGCCTCGGCCAGGGCTGGATAGCCGTCGGGACGGGAGCCGTTTCGGCTTTCCGCAAGGAACGATGAAAGAATACGAGGAGCGCTGAATGAGAGTCGAATACATCAATCCATTCGTGGAAGCAGCCTTCAACGTGCTTCGCGAGGTTCTGCAGTCCGATGTGAAGCGGGGAGAGTTGTACCTCAAGTCGACCTCGATGCCAGTGATGGGCGTCGCGGCTATCGTCGGCCTGGCAGGCGACGTAGAAGGCCGCGTCCTCTTCGACATGGATCGACCAACGGCTCTCAAGATTGCTTCAGCTATGAATAACGAAGAGCTCAACAGCTTCGACGATCTCGTAAAGGCCACCATAACAGAGCTCGCAAACATGATCACGGCCCAAGCCGTCACGAAACTCCATGATCTAGGGTTCCGCTTCGATCTCACCCCTCCCGCGATCTTTACTGGCGAGAATATGGAGGTTTCGAACGCGGACGTCGAGGCGCTCATCGTCCCCATGGAGACGGGCCACGGAAAGATAGAAATCAACGTCGCCATTCGAGAGCGGTCCTAGCGCGCGACGTCCTTGACCTTGACATCCAGGTTGAGGCGCTGATATAAACAGTGCTGCCAT
>CAWHFT010000104.1:0-13165 GCA_963828175.1 uncultured Spirochaetota bacterium | reverse complement strand
TGGACTTGTCCCACATCAACGCCTTCGCCGCTGTGGTCAGTGCTTCGGCGTCCTCCTTGGCTTTGGCTGCAGCGTCCCACGCTGCCTTGATCTTGGACTCGTTGAACAGCTTGCCGAGCGCTTTGGCGATCTGCGGTGCGTAGTGGGCGGTGATGGCGTCGGCTTGCGAGTGGAACGCCGGCCTCTTGCCGGCCTTAGCTTTTCCCACGTCACGGAAGGCCGCGTCCACCTCCTCGCGCGTGCTCGCCTTGCCGAGCTTCGCCCACACCGCGCGCTCGAACAGCCCCACGATCCCTTCATGAAGAATCTGCGTCATATTGCGTTCCGTGCCTTCATAGGCCTTCTATTTGTCGGCGCCATCGTCTCTTCCTCGCCGGCCCAAGCGGCGAGCGGCTTCTCTAATCCGCTTTTGCCCCGGCGCGCCGACCCTTATGTCTACCTCCATACCGACGGCAACTACTATTTCTGCGCGACCGTTCCCGAGTACGACCGCATCGAGCTGGCTCGGGCTCGGGACCTCGCAGGACTGCGCACGGCGACTCCGGTCGTCGTTTGGAGAAAGCAGAAACGACTGCTGGTCGAGGACCGCAACCTCTGGGCCCCGGAGCTCCACTATCTCGACGGGAAGTGGTTCATCTACTACGCCGCCGGGACGAGCCTCGATCCCTACGACGTCCGCATTCGCGTGATCGAGAACGACTCGGCCGACCCTATGACGGGCGGATGGAATGACAAGGGCAGGCTCGCGACCGGCCGGGACACGCTCAGTCTCGATGCGACCGTCTTCGAACTCGGAGGAAGCCGATACCTTCTCTGGGCGCAGAGGCTCACCGCCTCGGACAAGTCGAGCATGGACCTGTACATAGCGAAGATGAAGGACCCGCTGACTTTGGCGGGCAAGCCTGCGATGATAGGACGGGCGAGCGAGAGCTGGGAAATGCGCGATCCGGCCAACCTCAAGATGCAGGGCCCGGCCTCCTCGAGCGCAACGGCCGCGTCTTCGTTTCCTACTCGAGCAACGCCACCGACGCCCGCTACTGCATCGGCCTATCGAGGTGCGTCAGGACGCCGATCTCCTCGATCCGGCCTCCTGGAAGAAGCTTCCCGGCCCGGCCCTGGAAAGCGCCATGGACGCGGGCATCTTCGGCCCCGGCCACAATAGTTTTACGACCTCGCCGGATGGTGCCGTCGACTATATCGTATACCACGCGAGGAATTACGAGAGAGTCGAAGGGCTGGTCATCCTAATTCGAATCGCGCGACCTACATCCAGGTGTTTTCGTGGGACGCGGAAGGCCGACCGGTCTTCGGAAAGCCGAAGTTGACGGTCGAGTAGCGCTCGGCTACTTCAGCAGCGCGAGGACCGCCACCCGCCTCCTTGTCCGAGGCGGGTCGCGGCACCCCTCGCTCGACCACTCATCGGAAGCCATCCATACCCGACCACCCCGGCGGACGACAACGACACGGAGAGGAAGCCGGAATAGTTTCCCGGCGAATCGAAGCCGTCGAAGACGAAGTTGCCCAAGCTGTAGGCGATGAGCCCGCCATGATAGAGCTCGGCCCGCTGGAGGATGTGGGGATGCGCTCCCAGGACCAGGGCGGCCCCCGCGTCTATGGCCGCCCTCGCGTCGCGCATCTGCCCTTGCGTCACCGCGCGGCTCCCCTCGATCCCCGAATGGAGGAACACGACGACGACGTCGGCGCGTTCCTTGGCGGCGCGCACGTCCGCATCTATCCGGGAGCTGTCGGCCAGGCGAGGCCCGGCTTGTCCCCGAGCGCCACCCACGAGCTCGTCGCGAATTTCGTGAGGCCCTCGACCGGCACGTCGACGTAGCCGAGGAAGGCCACCCGCAGCCCGCCGCGCAAGACGACGACGGCCGAGTGGGCTTCGGCCTCGTCGGCTCCGGCTCCTGCCGAGGCGATACCCCGATCGGCCAGTCGCTTGCGCATGTCGGCCATCGCGTCATAGCCGAAGTCCATGGCATGGTTGTTGGCCAGGTTGACGACGGCGAAGCCCGCCCCGGCCAATGACTCGACCGCTTCGTACGGGGCTCGCAAATGATAGGACTTGGGCGCCGGCGTGCCGAGGCTCGAGATGACGCACTCGAGGTTCCCCACGACGAGGTCCGCGGACCGGAACGTTTCCGCCACCTTGGCGAAGGGCACCGAGGCGCCTTGCGCCACGAGCGCGCGCCCGACGCTTCGGCCGAGCATGATGTCGCCGACGGCCATGAGGGTCAGCCGCGGTTCCGCGGCGGGCTGCGGTTGGGCGGCGGCTTGCTGCTCGGCGGCCACCTGCCGCGGCAAGGCGGACGACGCGATGAGGAGGGCTGCCGCGAGCGCGACGCCCATGCGGTTAGAGGTCAGCTGGTGACCGCCCCCGACGATGCGTCCGAGCACAGGCGGGCGAACTTGGCGAGCGCGCCGCGCCTGTAGCCGGTGTCCCGTGGCTCCCAGCCGGAGAGCCTGGCGGCGATTTCGGCTTCGCTCAACGCGACGGAGAGCTCCTTGCGCGACAGCGAGATCGACACGACGTCGCCGTCGCGCAATGCGGCTATCGGGCCGCTCTCCTGGGCCTCGGGGCAGACGTGGCCTACGATCATGCCGTGGCTGCCGCCCGAAAAGCGTCCGTCCGTGACGAGGGCCACCTTGCCCGCGAGTCCCGCGCCGGCTATGGCAGCCGTCGGGGCGAGCATCTCGCGCATGCCGGGGCCGCCCTTGGGGCCTTCGTACCGGATGACGACGACGTCGCCAGCGACTACTTTCCCGGCGAGGATGGCGTCGAGCGCGGTCTTCTCGCTCTCGAAGACGCGGGCCGGGGCCTGAGTGCTCGACGAGGTCCAGGCCGCACGTCTTGAGGACCGCTCCGCGCGGCGCCAAGTTGCCGTAAAGCATGCAGAAAGGCCCGGTGGCCTTTTGGGGCGCGTCGAAGCCGAGGACCACGTCCTGGCCAGCCAGGTCGACCGAAACCGCGGCGAGGTTCTCGGCGACGGTCTTGCCGGTGCAGGTCAGGGCGTCGCCGTGCAGGAGTCCGTGGTCGAGGAGCATCTTCATGACGAGGCTCACGCCGCCGACGCGGTGGAGGTCCTCCATAACGTAGCGGCCGGCGGGCTTCATGTCGGTGAGGGTCGGGGTCGTGTCGTGGAAGTAGTTGAACTCCCGCGCCTCGAGCGGAACCTCGGCCTCGTGGGCAAGCGCGACGAGGTGGAGGACGGCGTTGGTCGAGCCGCCGAGGGCCATCACCGTGCGGATGGCGTTCTCGAAGGCCTTCCGCGTCATGATGTCGCGCGGTCGGATGCCCTTCTCGATCATGTTGAGCAGGGCGCGGGCCGAGGCGCGCATGTGCTTGGCCTTGGCGTCCTCGACCGCGGGTATCGAAGCCGAGCCGGGCAGGCTCATGCCCAGGGCTTCCGCGGCCGCCGCCATCGTGTTCGCGGTGTACATGCCTCCGCAAGCGCCCGGTCCAGGGCAGGACTTGCATTCGACGGAGTGGAGCTCCTCGTCGCCCATGCGGCCCGCGGCGTGGGCACCGACCGCCTCGAAGACGCTGACGATGTCGAGCTTGCGGCCCTCGTGGGTGCCCGCCTTGATCGTGCCGCCGTAGCAGAAGATCGACGGGATGTTGAGACGCGCCATCGGCATGATGGAGCCGGGCACGGTCTTGTCGCAGCCGCCGATCGCCAGCAAGCCGTCCATGCTGTGCCCGCGGACGACGAGCTCGATCGCGTCGGCGATTACGTCGCGGCTCGGCAGCGAGGCCTTCATGCCCTCGGTGCCCATGGCCTCGCCGTCCGTGACGAGGAAGGTGTTGAACTTCATCGGCTTGGCGGCCCCTGAGGCGATGAACTCGGCCTTGGCGAGGGCGGCGAGCTCGTCGTGGTGGATGTTGCAGGGCGAGACTTCGGCCCCGGCGCTCGCCACGCCGATGATCGGCAGCCTGAAGTCGTCGTCGCCGAAGCCGATGGCCCGAAGCATCGCGCGGTTGGGCGCGCGCTCGGGGCCAGAAGTCATTTCGGAGGAGACGGCATTCGGCGGCCTTCACGATTCGACCCTCGCCCATCCAAGGTACGGCAAGGCCCCGGCGAGCTTTCGCGTGGCCTCCAGAGCGGGCAGGAGCTCGGCCGTGGAGTCCCAGAGGCCGGTGGCCAGGGCCTTGCGGTGACTCTCCGGCATCGACAGCGCGAAGCGCGCGGAGCCCGCCCTCACTTCCCTGGCCTCGAGGTCGACCTCGACCTTGAGCGAAGGATCGGCCTCGACGAGGTCCTGCAGCGCGCGCGCCTCGTCGGCTGAAACGCGGGCCGCGGGCAGGCCGAGCGAGACGCAGTTGCCGGCGAAGATCTCGGCGAAAGACTCGCCGACGAGCGCCGTTATGCCCGCCCGCGCGAGGGCCTGCGGCGCGTGCTCGCGCGAGGAGCCGCAGCCGAAGTTGCGATTGACGACGAGGATCGACGCGCCTTTGAACCGCGAGTCGTTGAAGGGATGGGCCTTGGGCCTACCAGACTCGTCGAAGCGCGCGTCGCGGAAGGCGTACTCGCCCAGGCCTTCGAAGCTGACGCCCTTCATGTAGCGGGCAGGGATGATCCGGTCGGTGTCCACGTCGTCCTCGCGCAGGGGCAGGCCCCGCCCGGAAACGAGCGCACGGAGATAGGGGTTCGCCATTACAACCTCCTCGCGTCGACGACTTCGCCCGACACGGCGGCGGCGGCGACCATGGCCGGGCTCATGAGCAGGGTGCGGCCGCGGGCCGAGCCTTGCCGCCCGATGAAATTGCGGTTGGAGCTCGAGGCGCAGAGCTGGTCGCCCTCGAGCTTGTCGGGGTTCATCGCGAGGCACATCGAGCAGCCCGCCAGCCTGAAGTCGAAGCCCGCCTCCGCGAAGATCTTGTCGAGGCCTTCCCGGCGGGCTTGGGCGGCCACCTTCATCGAGCCGGGCACCACGAGGGCGCGGACGCCCGGAGCGACTTTGCGGCCCCTGGCGACCGCCGCGGCCTCGCGCAGGTCGGCGATCCTGCCGTTCGTGCAGCTGCCGATGAAGGCGACGCTGATCTTCTTGCCGGCGACCTTCTCGCCCTCGGCGAAGCCCATGTGCGCGTAGGCCGCGCGGGCGCCCTCCCTCCGCTCGATCGGCAGCTCGGCGAGCCTCGGCGTCTTCTCCGATATTCCCATGCCCTGGCCGGGGTTCGTGCCCCAGGTTACCATCGGCTCGATCGCGGCGGCGTCAAGCTCGACCTCGTCGTCGAAGGACGCGTCCTCAGCGCTCGCGATGGAGCGCCAGAAGGCGAGGGCCTTGTACCAGTCCTCGCCGGCGGGGGCGTAGGGGCGGCCGCGGACGTATTCGAAGGTCGTCTCGTCGGGGCTCACGTAGCCGGCGCGCGCGCCGCCCTCGATGCTCATGTTGCACAGAGTCATGCGCGCCTCCATGCCCAGGCTCCGCACCGCCTCGCCTGCATACTCGTAGGCGTAGCCGATGCCGCCCTTGACGCCGAGGCGCGAGAGGATGTAGAGGATGAGGTCCTTGGCGCCGATGCCGTGCCCCAGCTTTCCGCGGACGAGTATGCGTCGGACCTTGGGACGGTCCATGGCGAGGGTCTGCGTCGCGAGGAGGTCGCGGACCTGGCTCGTGCCGATTCCGAAGGCGATAGCGCCCAGGGCTCCATGCGTGGAGGTGTGCGAGTCGCCGCAGGCGATCGTCATGCCGGGCTGCGTCAGGCCCAGCTCGGGGCCGATCACGTGGACTATGCCCTGCCGGCCCGAGGCGATGTCGAAAAGCCCGATCTCCGATTTGGCGGTGTTGGCTTCGAGGGCCGACATCATCGCCTCGGCCTGCGGATCCGCGAAGGGCCGCTTCTGGTCGTCGGTGGGGACGATGTGGTCGATCGTCGCGAACGTCCGCTCGGGGAAGGCGACCTTGAGGCCGCGCTCGGCGAGCATCGCGAAGGCCTGGGGCGAGGTCACCTCGTGGACGAGGTGGAGGCCGATGAACAGCTGGTCCCGGCCCGAAGGCAGCCTCCCGACTTTGTGCAGGTCCCACACTTTATCGAACAAGTTGGCGGACATGTCACCTCCCCGCGAGCATTCAATCACTCGATTACGTCGTCTCGGCTCCGCGGGCCATCAGCAGCTTGCCCGATCGCACCATGTCCCTGATCCCGAAGGGCCGGAGCAGGGTCTCGAACGCGTCGAGCTTCTCCGAGCTGCCCGTGACCTCCACGGCCAGAGTGGACTCGGCCAGGTCGATGGTCTTGGCCTTGAAGGCCTCCATCACCTGGAAGGCCTCCGAGCGGCGGTCCGCCGGGCAGTCGATCTTCACCAGGGCGAGCTCTTTCTGGATCACGTCTTCGTAAGAATAATCACGCGCATGTATAACGTCCACGAGCTTGTTCAACTGCCCGAGTATCCGCTCGAGGGTCTCCCGCTCGCCGCGGGCGACGATGTTCATCCTCGAGTACCGCGGGTCCTGGGTTTCGGAGACCACCAGGCTGTCGATGTTGAAGCCTCGCCGCGAGAACACGAGGGCAACCCTGATGAGAACGCCCGGCTTGTTGGCGACGAAGAGGCTCAAGGAGTGGCGCGCGACGCCGCTGTTCGAGTCGTCCATATCAAGTACCTCCCGTAGGCTTCTCGAGCTTGCGGCGCGGGGCCTCGAGAAGCATGTCCCGGAGGGGAGCTCCCCGAGGGGATCATCGGAAAGACGTTGTCGTGCTTCTCGACCTCGGCGTCGACGAGGCAGGGCCCATCGTGCTCGAGCGCGGCCTTGAGCACGCGCCGGACGTCGGCGGGCCGCGTTATGCGATAGCCCTTGACGCCGTACGCCTCGGCCAGCCTGGCGAAATCGGGATTGCCCTCGAGGTCGACCCCCGAGTAGCGGTCGTCATAGAACATGTTCTGCCATTGCCTCACCATACCGAGATAGTGGTTGTTGATGACTATTATCTTGACGGGCAGGTTCAGGTTGCGCATCGTCGCGAGCTCGGAGAGCGTCATCTGGAAGCCGCCGTCGCCGACGATCGCGATCACGAGCTCGCCGGGCCGGCCCAGCTGGGCGCCGATGGCCGCGGGAAAGCCGTAGCCCATCGTGCCCGCTCCTCCGGAGGTGATCCAATTGCGCGATTCCTCCGTGCCGACGAACTGGGCCGCCCACATCTGGTGCTGGCCGACGTCGGTCGTGAAGACGGCCTTGCCGCCTGCGAGCGAGCGCAGCTCCTGGATGACGTGCTGGGCGCGGACCTTCCCCTCCTTGCGGTAAGCGAGGGGATACTCCCTGCGCCATCGACTGGCCTGCTTGACCCAGTCCTCCGTGTCCCCTCGCTCGAGCAGCGGCAACAGCTGCCCCAAGACGGTCTTCGCGTCGCCGACGATGCCGACATCGACCTTGACGACCTTGTCCATCTCGGCCGGGTCGATGTCTATGTGGATTTTGACCGCGCCCTTGCAGAAATCGGAGTAGCTGCCGACGATGCGGTCGTCGAAGCGCGAGCCGACGCTCATCACGAGGTCGCAGGCCACCATCGCCTTGTTCGCGTAGACAGGTGCCGTGCATGCCCAGCATGCCCAGGGAAAGCTCATGGGTCTCGGGAAGGACACCCTTGCCGAGGAGGGTGCTCACCGCCGGTATCCGCATCTTCTCGACGAGCTCGCGGATCTCCTTGGATGCGCCCGAGATAGCCGCGCCGTGCCCGACCAGGAGGATGGGCCTCTGGGCGGCCTTGAGGGCCTTGGCGGCCGCCGCCACCGCCTCGGGGTTCCCCTCGCGCGGCACCGAGTAGCCTGGGAGATGGAAGGCCTCGGGCTTGGCATCGAGAAGGACCTTGCCCGATATGTCCTTGGGCATATCGATCAGAACGGGGCCCGGCCTGCCGGAGCTCGCGAGGTAAAAGGCCTCGCGCATCACGCGCGGGATGTCCTGGACGTCCTTGACCAGGTAGGAGTGCTTCACGCAGGCATAGGTGATGCCCGAGACATCGGCCTCTTGGAAGGCGTCCAGGCCCAGAACGAAGGTCGGGCTCTGTCCGCAGATGACGACGAGCGGAATCGAGTCCATGAGCGCCGTAAACAGCCCCGTGACCGTGTTGGTCGCGCCGGGGCCCGAGGTGACGAGGGCGACGCCGACCTTCCCCGTTGCCCGTGCATAGCCGTCGGCCATATGGACCGCACCCTGCTCGTGCCGGGTGAGGACGAGCTGGACCTTCCTGCCCACGAGAGCGTCATAGATGGGGATTACATTGCCTCCGGGGAGGCCGTAGACGAACTCGACCCCTTCTTCGATCATGATCTCGACGAGGGCTTCCGCTCCGGTCAATAAACGTGCATCCATCGCAGCTCCAGATCAGGGGAAATACTGCCCTTCTCGGCACTTATTAGAGAATTAACGTATTATACGCGCATATTGTCAAGGCTTCTCTCGGAATAATAGATATTTGCGTATGTATTTTTTACAATTTTCAACCGTCAAATCGCTGATTTTCGGTGCAATAGAGGGAAAAAGAGCGAGGGGGCCACCTTTATCAAAGGTTGCCCCCTCGCGCTCCCCTATCCAAACATGAGCCGTGGAGCCGAGGACCGCCGGTTCAGACTCTGGCGAAACAGAGCACGCAGTTGTGCCCGCCGAAGCCGAAGGAGTTGGAGATGGCGGCCTCGATCTTCGCGTCCCTCGCTTCCTTGGGCACGTAATCGAGGTCGCAGTCGGGGTCGGCCTTCTCGAGGTTGATGGTGGGCGTCATGACGCCGTGGTGGACCGAGAGGGCGGTGATCGCGGCCTCGAGAGCCCCGGCCGCGCCCAGGGTGTGGCCGATCATCGACTTGCTCGAGCTGACCGGAGGATTGGCGTAACCCTTCAAGCCGAAAACGCGCTTGATCGCGAGCGTCTCGACTTTGTCGTTCGCCTGCGTCGAAGTGCCGTGGGCGTTGATGTAACCGATCTTGTCGGGACTAAAGCCCGAGCGGCCGATCGCCAGCTCCATCGCCTTGGCGGCCCAGGTCCCCTCGGGATCGGGCGCGGCGATGCTGTAGGCGTCGCTGGTCATGCCGTAGCCTCGCAGCTCGGCGTAGATCCTGGCCCCGCGGGCCGAGGCGTGGTCGTAGCTCTCGAGGACGAGTATCCCCGCGCCTTCGCCGATGACGAAGCCGTCGCGCTCGAGGTCGAACGGCCGAGAGGCGGTCCCGGGCGATTCGTTGCGTTTGGAGAGCACGCCCATGGCGTCGTAGGAATCGACCACGAGGGGCGCGATCGTCGACTCGGCCCCGCCCGCGATCATGAGGTCGGCGTGGCCCAGGAGGAGCATGTCCATCGCCGCTCCGATGGAGTTGGCGCCGGTGGCGCAGGCCGACATGGGGGCGACGTTGGGGCCGTGCAGGCCGAGGTCCATGGCGGCGTTGCTCGAGGCCATGTTGGCGATGATCTTCGGCACCGCGAGCGCGTTGCCGTGGCCTGGGCCCTTGGCGTCGTGGACGGCGAACTGGGCGGCGAGGTGCTCGTAGTCCCCGGCCGCCGAGCCGATGACGCAGCCGACCCGCTCCGGCGCGAAGAGCCCCAGCTCGACGCCGGAGTCCTCGACTGCAGCCATCGCCGCCCACGAGGCCATCTGCGAGAAGCGGGCCATCCGCTTGACGCGCTTGCGGTCGAGCCTCTCTTCGGGCGCGAAGTCCCTGACCTCGCAGGCGATGCGGCTTCCGTAGCCGCTCGCGTCGAAGGCCCCGATCGAATCGGCCCCCGACTTGCCTGCGACCAAGTTGGTCCAGAAGGCGTCTTTGGAGCAGCCGAGCGGCGAGACGACGCCGATCCCGGTGACGACGATCCTCAATGGCCCTACTTGGCCCGCTCGACGAAGGTCCCGTCGCGAGTGTCGAGCTTGATCCTCGTGCCGATGTCGCAGAACAGGGGCACCGATACCTCGATGCCGGTGTCGAGGGTCGCGGGCTTGAAGGTCTTGCCTGAAGTGTCGCCCTTGACTCCCGGTTCGCAGTAGGTGATCGTCCGCTCGACCAGGATGGGCGGCGTCACGCCGACCGGCTTGCCGTCGTAGAAGGTGATCTCGATGGGGAAGTCGTCCTCGGCGCTGATGTAGCCCGCGTTGTCGCCCAGGTCGTCTTTGGTCAGCTCGTACTGCTCGAAGGTCTCTTGCTCCATGAAGACGTAGGTATCGCCGTCGATGTAGGAGAGCTTCATCTGGAAGATGTCGAGGTCCACCGACTCGAATTTCTCGCCGGAGTCGAGGGCGACGTCGGAGGTTTGGCCGGTGACGATATTCTTGACTCGGAAGTGTGTGACCGTACCGCCTCGGCCGGTTTTTTGACGGAGGATCTTCTGGACGACGAGAGCCTCGTTGCCCACCTTGAAGACCGAACCGGTCCTGAGTTGTGAAGTGACTACCATGTAACCCTCTCTAAGGAATATGTATCGCCGCGGCACGGGCGTCGCCTGGGCCTGACGGTTCGGTCCTATGCCGTTCCTGCCAGGATTCTACACGATTTCTCGCAAAAAGGTCAGGAGGCTCGAGGCCAAGTCCGGCGCCTGGGCGAGGGACTCGGAAAAAGCTCTAAACCCGGGCAGGAGCTCGGAATAGCGCGTCAACGCAGGCAGCAGAGCCTCACGGCCCGACAGGTCGGTCCGGTCACCGTCGCGGTCGTTGAAGGCGGTGCACAGCTCCTCCAAGACCGGGAAGGCGACTGTCGCGACGCCGTCCGCGCCGGAGGCGGCCGGGAAGAAGAGCCGCAACCGGTCGAGAAAGGCGGCTACCTTGACGAGTTGATGCCTGCCTTCCTGGGGGTAGGCCTGCCACAGAAAAGGCCTGCCGGAGAGCGCAGCGCGCGCCCAGGAGTCTTCGCCCCGTATGACGGAAAAATCACAGGCCAGGAGAAGCTCGTCCCAAGTCTCCTGCGGAAGGAAGGGAGCGACGACGAGTGAGAAGGGCTCGCCCGCCGCGGACCAGGCGGAGGCGAGGCAGCCTTGGCTTCTTCCCGAGGCGGCGAAGACGAGAAGCGGCGGGGCGCCGCCCGCGACGGCGAGCTCTTGAAAGGCGGCGAGGTCGGCCACGATCCGCGAATAGTCGCGCTCGTAGGCGAACACGCATATCCAAAAGCGATCGGCCGCCCCTTCACCGGCTGCCGCTGGGTCGACGGCCGTCCCGCGCGCCTCGAGGCGCTCGAGGAACTCCCGCCTGAGCGCCGCGCGGCCGTCATCGCTCGAGACGCGCCGGCGCGACCGGGCGAAGCTTTCGTCCACGACAAGGCCGCCGGTAGCGGCCGTGAAGCCGGGGAAGAACATGGCCTTCTTCACTACAGGCGATCGCGTCAGCGAGGGCATGCGGTGAAAGTCTTCCGCGAAGGCCTCGGCCGTGAGGTGCTCGACGTCGACGACGAGGCATTTCTCCTCGGACGAGGGATCGAAGAGGATGGCTTCGAGCCAATCGGGCCGGCCGCATGCGAAGCATTCGAGGACGATCCGCGGCCTCTTGGCCGCGAAGGCCGCCGACGCTTCGGCCGTTCCGCCGGGTCCGCCGAACCAGGCAAAGACTTCCCAGCCCCGGACGACCTGCCGAGCGGCACGCTGCTCGACCGCAGGCTCGAGCAGCGCGAAGGAAGCCAGGTCGTCGACGACGAGCCTCAGCCGAGGCGGATCGGGCCGTTCGGAGAGCGAGCGCGCGAGCCTGTAGACGAAGCCGATGTCGCCGTAGTTGTCGACCACTTTGCAGAGAATGTCGATGTCCATGGATCAGGCGCCACGAGGCCATTCCGCGACGTCGGTTTTCGAGAAGTCTTCTCCCTTGAAGAGAAGAGCCTGATTTGCGACCGAGGCCAGGGCATACGCTGCGCAGTCGCCGAGGTTCAGGGCCGCGGGGTGGCGACCTCGGCCATAGCGCCTCCATGCGTCGAGGGCCACCTCGGTCTGGCTCGCGTCGAAGGCGACCACTTCTATGCCCGCTTGGGCGACCAAGTTCGCGAAAGCCTTGGCGCCGATCTCGCCTTTGCGGGATTCGGCGACGATCGCCGATTCGAGATGGCCGACGGCGCTCATGAGCTTCGGCTCGGCCGAGGCGAGGGCGCGCAGGAACGAAGGCGCTTCGGGCTCGCCGAAGAGAATAGCCGCTATCGCCGAGCTGTCGATCACCACTTCGCTCCATCCTCGTCGAACGATCCCGATTCTGAGTAGCCGAGGACTTCGTCCTCGCTGCGATGGTCGATATCGGGGGCCGCCGCGCAAGCGCCGGCGATCCTTTCGAGCACGGCAAGGCGACGCCGGGCGCTTGCGTCAAGCTCGTCGAGGCGAGCTTCCAGGGCGTCGCCGATCGCTTTTGTCATGCCCAGGCCGGAGCGGGTGGAGAGCTCGCGCGCCATCTGCTCGACCTTCGGATTTCGGATACTTATCGCCATGTGCTCTCCGTATATACATAATATGATGCGTATATACGAAAGGGTCAACCCATGGGATACAGACGTTAGCCGTCTTCCTCGAGTACCTTGTACAATACGGAGGCACCATGACCCCTTCGCTCATACTCGCAATCTACATCGGCCTGGCCGTCCTCGATCTGCGTGGGGCCTCTTCCTCACGCTGCTGAACTATCGCAGCGTCGCGCGGCATGGGGACGAAGTGCCCGTCGAGCTCGCATCGACCATCAGCGCCGCGGAGGCGGAGAAAGCCGCAGCGTACTCCGAGGCCAAGATGCGGCTTTCCTTCGTCGCGAGCCCTCTCCTGACCGCCGTCGTCATAGCGGCAGCCGCATCGGGGGTCTTCGGCCTCCTCGACGCGGCGGTGCGCGATCTGGTCACCGCCGCCGGGGCCGGCGGAGCCTATTGGCGCGGCGTCCTGTTCCTCGGCGTCCTCGTCATCGCGCAGGCTCTACTCGGGATGCCGATTTCGCTGTACTCCACCTTTTCGCTCGAGAAGCGCTTCGGATTCAACACCACCAAGGCCGCGACCTGGCTCCTCGATCTCGGCAAGTCGGCCGCAATATCCGTCATCCTCGGCCTCACGCTCTTGTATCTCCTGTACGCCTTCATCGACGGCGCCGGATCGCTGTGGTGGCTCTGGGCCGCTGCCATCTTCTCGGTCATCAACCTCGGCCTCGGCCTGATCTATCCCCTCGTCATCGCGCCGATCTTCAAGTAAATTCACGCCGCTGCCCGAGGGCCCTTTGGCTTCGAGCATCGCCGAGCTCGCCATGGAA
>CAWHFT010000103.1:0-17599 GCA_963828175.1 uncultured Spirochaetota bacterium | reverse complement strand
GCACGCCGGCGATCTCGGGATGCGTCGCCGATATGGATGCCAGCGTTTCGGCTATCGCCTGATGCTCCGAAATCGTCGCGTAGCCTTTCATTAGAAAGGAGCTTACGACCTCGGTACGCGCGATGAGGTCGATGAGCTGCTCCATCTCTCGGACACGAAGCTCGATGTTCATGTTCACTTGACTGATCATGCCCGCCATATGAGAGTTGGTTTCGCGCTCGATGGATCTCGCATAGAGAGCGGGTCCGACAAAGCCCAGGGAAATCAGGGGAATAAGAAGTATGACCAGAAAGTAGACCATTAGCTTCAGCCGCAAGCTGCTCGAGCGACCGGGGCTGTTAAGCGAGCCGAGGCGGCTCGCGCTCGAAAAGTGCTCTTCCACTATAGCGCCCATCTGAATTCGACGACCAGTGTATACCAGTTTCCCTTCGATGAGGAGGGTAAAACAAGCTACGCCAGGGTCCGCTCCAGGGCTTTCTCCATTTCGCATGCTTCGACCACGATCGTGTGCCGCTCCGGCGCATCGCGCAAGGCTCGAATCGCGTCCGGTAGGTCGAGCTTGGCCTCGACGGATAGACTCTCTGCCACATCGAGCTCGAGCAATGCCTCCGATTTGGCGCCAACGGCACTGGGTGAGACGATTCCACGAAGCCCGATCGCACGAGCGACCGAGAGAGGAAACTTGAACGGACTCGCGGTAGCCGCTACGAGCGTCGGCCTAGTCTCCCCCGATTCTTCGCGCAGCTTTTCGAGCACCGAAACTGCTACCGCTGTGTGCGGGTCAACGAGATAGCCCGAGGCCTCGAACAGGCGACGCAAAGCCGCTCCAGCCTCGGCCTCGTCGGCCCAACCCGCCTTAAAGTCGGACAGGCTATCCGCCTCGGATTTATTCAGCGTATAGCTTCCATTTTTGGAGAGCTCATTCATGAGCGCGGCGGTCCTTACGGGATCCTCGTGAGTCGCATGGAAAACCAGACGTTCGAGATTACTGGATACCAGGATATCCATGGAAGGACTCTCGGTCTTATAGAATGGGCGATTCCTGTCGTAGCGCTTTTCGCCGAAAAAATCGGCAAGAACCCGGTTTCGATTGGAGGCGCAAATCAGCCGACCTATCGGGAGACCCATGCGTTTCGCATACCAGGCGGCTAGTATATTGCCGAAGTTGCCAGTCGGCACACAAACGTCCATGCTGCTTCCCGGCCCGAGCGCACCCGCCTCGCGCATATCACGCCAGGCGGAAACGTAGTAGACGATTTGCGGAAGCAGCCTCGCTATATTGATCGAATTGGCCGACGAGAGCTTCATCTTTCTCTTGGAGCAATATTCTGCGGCCTTTGGACTCGCGAAGATTGCTTTGACCCCGCGTTGCGCGTCGTCGAAATTGCCTCGAATGCCGATCACCGTCGCTCCGGGCGCATCGTGGCTCGTCATTTGGAGCTTTTGAACCGCGCTGACTCCCTCCGAGGGGAAAAACACCACGACCCTAATCCCGTTGGCCGGACGGCCAGGTGGCGCCAGTCCCTCCAGAGCGGCTTTCCCGGTATCACCGGAAGTCGCAACCAGGATTACAATTTCCTCATCGATGCCCAGCCTTTCCCTCGCGAGACCCACGAGCGGGCCCATAACTGTCAGCGCGAGATCTTTAAATGCCAGGGTCGGGCCTCGATACAGCTCGAGGAAAGCCATGCCGTTCCTGTGCTTTACAGGCGCAGGCCCCCTCGCTGGGAAGCGTTCCGCTTGAGCGGCGAAGGCCCCCTTGAGGCCGTCGGCAGAAAAGTTGGGGAAAAAAGGCTGCAAGACCAGGTAGGACAATTCCTGATAGCTGATTGTCTCCATACCGAAAACCGCCGGATCGAGAAGCGGCATGGACTCCGGTACATAGAGCCCCCCGTCTGGGGCAATGCCTTCGAGCAGAGCGTATTCTGAAGAAACTGCCGCGCGGTCGGACCTTGTGCTTCTGTACACTCGAGCCTCCGCCGCCAGCTTATAAGAAAAACGGGCCCCGAGCAAAGGGCTCGATGGGCCCGCTGGCAACGTCGAGGTCGCGCTTGCCGAGCTCGATGTTTAACATAAAGAGCCCTTCTGCTATGGCTATCTTAGCCGAATGTCGCGATGTATCTGTCAGGTTCCTCCAAAACGATTGGGGTGGGTTCCTGTCGTCTCCAGGTCCCGTTGATACCAAGAGCCCGTGTAGCGACTTCGACATGCCGCATGGCGATTCCCATATCGAGCTCCTGGAGCTTGACCAAGCCGAGCATATTGTTATAGCTCTGGTCCTCATGCATGACGAGGTGTAGAGCGGGGCTTCCCCTCCTGTCGATGACGAGGCGCCAAGGTTGCTTATTGGAGGCTGACGGCCCGATCCTCACAGCCTCAAGGACTTCCCCCCATTCTCCGGCGCCGCGAAGTGTCGCGAGCTTGCCGTCGTCCTCGACCTCGAAAAAAAGCTCGGATGGGTCTCTTCTGGTCCCGGCGCGGGCCGAGCCGCGCACCAGGCGATCTTGCAAAGTCGGCCGCGCGGCGGCTCGTCCTATTGGCGTCGTCGCGGGGACGAACTCGTCCTTGCTCGCGTTGAGAGCTCGAGCAACGGCGCTGCGACCGAAGGCGCCTCCGATCCAGCAAGTGCCGAGGCCAAGTTCGGTCGCTCGCAGAACCACGCCCTCCAAGCAATAGCCGAAGTCGACGCAAGCAAAGGGCCGCTTAGCGATTACCCCGACGATAAAAGAGCGTGGCCCTACGATCATCCCATAGGTCCCGATCCGCAGGCCGCCTTTTACCGGCGTTGCGTGCGCTGCGTCGTCCTCGAGCTCGTCCCTCGTGGCGATCAAAAAGCGCGGCGATGCTCCGAAGGGACCGGGCACGGCCTCCACAAAGGCTTTGCGCAAAGCCTCCTGTTCATTTGTCGTCAGCGCCTCGCCTGAGTACGTCCTGACGGAGGCCCTCGCCCTGATCGCCTTCATGCCTATGTCCATAGCCGCTCCTTCACCTTTGGCCGCCGCCGAGTTCCGTCCAGCGGAAACACGAGACTACATGATCGTTCACCATACCTATAGCCTGCATGTGCGCGTATATCGTCGTGGATCCGACGAACGAGAAGCCCCGGTCTTTTAGGTCGTTGGCGAGCACGTCGGAGGCGTCAGTAGTTACCGGCACCTGAGATGGCTGCCGCCAGGAATTTATGATCGGAGACCCGTCTACGAATCGCCAAATATAGGAATCGAAGCTGCCGAATTCCTCGGCCACAGCAAGAAAGACGCGAGCGTTTTTAATCGCCGCCTCGATCTTGCGCCTATTTCGTATAATGCCCGAATCAAGCATCAGCTTATCTACGCGCGCCGTCGTAAACCGGGCGACCTTCTCTGGCTGAAAACCAGAAAAGGCCCTGCGGAAAGACTCGCGCTTGCCGAGTACGCAACGCCACGAAAGTCCCGCTTGCTGCGTCTCCAAAAGGAGGAACTCGAAATGCTTCACCTCGTCGTGGATGGGCGACCCCCACTCGGAATCGTGGTAGGCCATATAGAGAGGGTCATCGCCGCACCAGGGACAACGTTTCATGTGCACCACAATACGCGCTAGCCTTCGCTCGGGCAAGTGCGTAGAACCCTCGACGGGAGACGCGCTTTTAGGTATCATTAGTTATAAAATGAAAGCACTATGGCGCTTGAACTCCTAATCCTCCTCATTCTCATCCTCCTCAGCGGCTTCTTCACACTTTCGGAAATGGCCATCGTGTCTTCTCGCAAGGCGCGACTTCGCCATGAGTCGGAAAAGGGCAAAAAGAACTATCGCCTGGCGCTCGAGACGGCAGAAAGCCCCTCGCACTTCCTTTCCACGATCCAGGTCGTCATTACACTATTAGGCACTCTAGCAGGAACTTTCGGCGGTGCGACGGTTGCTCGCAATCTGGAAACAGCCCTACACGCCGTGCCCTATCTCGCGCCCACGGCCGGCCCGATATCCGTCGCGATCGTCGTCATTTTGACGACCTTCGTTTCTGTCATCCTCGGGGAACTCGTACCCAAGAATATTGCCTTGACGCGGCCCGAGCTGATCGCGTCCAGCGTCATCGGTCCCGTAAGGTTTTTCGCGGTGGTTTTTGCGCCGCTCGCCCGCTTCCTCTCGGCGATCACCGATCTCATCGTGTCCGCCCTAGGAGCCAAACGGAGTCTGGAACCGGCCGTAACCGAAGAAGAGGTCCGCGTCCTCGTAGCACAGGGTGCCGAAACAGGAGTCTTCGAGAAAAGCGAACGCGATATGGTCGAGGGCGTTCTGTCGCTAGGCGACCGAAGAGTGACCTCCCTCATGACCCCTCGGACCGAAGTGGCCTTGATCGATCTGCGCGACGGTTCGGCCGAGGCCCGCAAGCTCATCGTCCAGAATGCCCGGTACGGCTTCCTGCCGGCCGTGGAAGGCGACCTCGATAAGGTTATCGGCATGCTTCCTGTGAAGGAATGTCTGGCCGCGATCGCCGCCGAATCCTTCGACGACCCACGTTCCTTCCTTCGAGAGCCGGTGTTCGTTCCCGAATCCGTCTCGGCCCTTAAGGCCTTTGCGGCATTAAAAGAAGGGGGCGCAAAGAGCGCGCTCATCCTCGACGAATATGGCGGCGTTTCAGGCCTCATTTCCTTGTCCGACCTGATCGAGTCGATTGTCGGCGAGCTTCCTTGGGCGGGCGATGGGGATGAGCCCGATATAATAAAGCGCCAGGATGGCAGCTATCTCGTTGACGGTTCGCTATCCATCGATCGATTCGCCGAGGAACTCGGCCTCGCACTTGAAGAATTCTGGGATTTCGATACGGTAGCCGGCCTCGTCCTGGATAGAATGGGAACCATCCCGCGCCCAGGAGACAAATGCCGCTGGGCCAATTGCCTATTTGAGGTCTTGGATATGGATGGAAACAGGATCGACAAGATCCTCGTGGCTCGCGACACTTAAAGCGATAGAAACCAGCGATGGATCGGCGCTTCCTCGATTAATTCGGGATGGAACGTGCACCCGATGATCGCACCTTGGCGTATGAGTATTGGATCACCGCCATGCTCAGCGAGCACACTGACGCCGGCTCCGAGCACCGTTATCCTCGGCGCCCGAATGAATACTGCCTCGATGCCATCAGCTCCCGGCAGCGAAGCATTGACCTTGGCCCTGAAGCTGGAGATCTGCCTTCCATAGGCGTTCCTCAACACCGTAACATCGAGGAGTTGGATCCCGGGCTGCTCCCGGCCGTCTATCTTGGCTGCAAGTAGAATGAGCCCGGCGCAGGTTCCCAGCACGGGGAGGCCCTCCCGGATGCGCTCTATCAAGCGGTCCATGAGGCCGAAACGCACCAGTAGGCTTCCGATCACCGTACTCTCACCCCCGGGAAGGACGAGAGCATGGACCTCATCGATGTCCGCTAAAGTCCTCACCTCGAACGCTTCGATTCCGATTCGCTCGAAGGCCGCCCGATGCGCAGCGTAGTCACCCTGCAAAGCGAGTACGCCGATTCTCTTCATGCCTACCAGCCTCTTTTAGCCATCCGTTCGTCGTCTGGCAGTTCTTCAAGTCCGATGCCGACCATTGGCTCGCCGAGGTCCTCCGACAGCTTGGCCAGCATGCTCGCGTCCTTGAAATACGTGACCGCGCCGACGATCGCCGCCGCCCTGCGCACAGGATCACCGGACTTGAAAATACCCGAACCGACAAACACGGTCTCGGCTCCGAGTTCCATCATAAGGGCCGCGTCGGCCGGAGTCGCTATGCCGCCAGCCGAGAAATTGGGCACCGGAAGCTTTCCCGTTCGCGCCACCTCGAGAACGAGCTCGAACGGAGCTCCGAGTTCCTTGGAGGAGGTCATTAGCTCCTCGTCACGAAGGCGAGAAAGCCTCGCTACCTCGTCGGTCACGGACCTCATATGACGTACTGCCTCGATGACATCCCCGGTGCCCGGTTCGCCTTTGGTGCGGATCATGGCCGCCCCTTCTCCGATCCTTCGGAGCGCCTCTCCGAGGTCGCGGCATCCGCAAACGAAAGGGACTTTGAAAGCGTGCTTAAAGACATGAAAGCGGTCGTCCGCCGGGGTAAGGACCTCGGACTCGTCGATGAAATCAACCTCAAGAGCCTCCAGGATTCGAGCCTCTACGAAATGCCCGATTCGGCATTTGGCCATCACTGGAATCGATACAGCAGACTGGATTTCCTTAATAATCCGCGGATCGGACATCCTGGCGACTCCGCCTTGGGCGCGAATATCCGCAGGTACACGTTCGAGCGCCATGACTGCCACGGCTCCGGCTTTCTCGGCGATTTTAGCCTGATCGGCGTTCGTGACGTCCATGATCACCCCGCCCTTCAGCATCTCAGCAAGACCAACCTTGGTCCGCCATTCGGCGCTTTGCCTTTGCGACCATAGATTTTCGCTCATTATTATTCTCCTCGTAGGTACCGGCTGCAGGGACCGTCCATTGCGGGTGTTTCAGAAACGGGACTCTGCCAATATTGGCCCTCATTGTTCTATGGGCCCACCTGGACTTGAACCAGGGACCGACGGATTATGAGTCCGCAGCTCTAACCAACTGAGCTATAGGCCCGAAAACGAGCATAACAATCAAGGCATAGGGGAGGAAAAAAGTCAATCATAAGCCAAAAAACGCCGAAATCCATAGAGAAGCAAAGGTGGTGAAATGCGCAAGATTCCGGTCGTTTCGAGCAATGAGAGAATCAATGAGATCATCCGGAAAGAATGCGCCCATTTCGAGGGAGAGCTTTTACCGGTTTTCTTTTCAAAACGTTCAGAAGTGATCGAATTCTTAAAATACGAGCTTCCAGAAATGAAGATTTTCAATTTTGCCGACGAGAACATAGATAGCTTGAGCATTCTCAAGGAAATACAAGAGGACCCTTGGCTGCATTATGGCGGAATAATCGGCATCCACGGCGGAGCGGATGATAAGAAACTCCTAGAAGCAATGCAGGATGCCAACATAATCGCCCTGCTTCGCATGAGCGAATTCATGCCTGGACTCCCACGTCTTTTGAGAATCATCCGTCAGAACAAACAAATTCTTTTTCAGCGAGGGATTCAGCAGCATCTTCTCAAGACTATTTCTGGCGCCTTCGTCATCGATAACGACCCGTTAGACATTACCACATACACGAACCTCGTTACGAATTACCTCTACAGCTCCAGCCTCATCGATCGCGAGGATAAGGAAAAGCTCCATGTCGCCCTCTTGGAGCTTCTAATCAACGCAATAGAACACGGCAATTGCAAAATCGATTTTGAAGAGAAATCCTCTTGGCTCGAACGGAACGGCAATATAATGGATTTAATCCGTGAGAAGAATAAGGACCCGAGCGTAAAGGCCAGGAAGGTATATTTTTCCTATACGATAACTCCCGACCGCTCACGGTTTTCGATAAGAGACGAGGGTGATGGGTTCGACTGGCGGGCTCGAATAGACGCCGCTCCGGAAACACCGGGGCTTCACGGCATGGGCATGAGAATGGTTAACCATTACGTAAAAGAATTGGCCTATTCGGAGAAGGGGAATGAGGTGGCCTTCGTGATCGACCATAGGAAAGCAACTTCCAACGTCATCCCGAAGATATTCGAGCGTGCCGAAGAAATAGCTTTCAAGGATGGCGAATATATCTGTTCTGAGGGAGAGGAATCCGACTTCCTCTATTACATAGTCTCTGGAACGCTGTACGTATATTCGAAAGGTAAGTTTGTATCATCCTTGACGCCAGACGATCTATTCATGGGTGAAATGTCCTTCCTGCTCTCGAATCGTCGCTCGGCCACGGTGGTCGCAAAAGGAACCTGCACGCTAATAAAAATATCCAAACAGGACTTCGTCAACCTGATAAAGGAAAATCCACATTATGGCATTTTTTTGGCCCGGTTGCTCGCTCAAAGGCTCGCCAGATTGAATGCCAGAACTGCCAAGCTCAACACAGAGTACTTGAAATTAAAGACGATAGCAGGATCTCAGGTCGCAATGCCGGACAAATAAGTCATTAAGCAGTGCGCGTCTTCCATGCCTGCCTGTTGCGCTTGATCAAAGGCAGATGGAATATGATATGCTGCTGGTACATCTCAACGAGAGCATTGAGCTCCATGCGCCCTTTCACAGGATGGATAATAAAAAAGCTCGACCAATCCGAATCGACGACGGCGCGCAGGGTTCTTGTGACGAAAGCCCTGATACCCTTCGCCTGTTTCAAGCAAACGAGCCCATCTTCCTCGCCATAATGAAGGGAATCATGCCAATCCCCCTCTTCCCAGACGGGGACTTCCTTTCCCGGCTCGGCGATCGACGCGCGCAGGCGAAAAGCAAGGCTGAGATCGGCATCGAGAAAATGGACCAGGAAATCATTGATTGACCATGCATCGCGTATCGGAGGTATGAACCGGAGTTCCTCTGAGCCGATGCCCTCGATAAGCTCATCGACACGAGAATACCCTGATGCGAAGCCATCGATCAGCTCGCCTTTCTTTCCCTCTATCACCGCGCCCCCCAATTACACTTTACCCCTAAAGGTTACTCGCACTTGCTTGTATAGGCCCTCGCCCTCGCTCTTGGTTTCGATGTCCACGATGTCGTTTAGAGTCGTATGTATAATGCGCCGCTCGAAGGGGTTCATAGGCTCGAGGAGAACCGACTGTCGCGTTCTCCTCACTTGCTCGCCTGTCTCATACGCCAGCCTAACGAGGGCTTCCTCCCGGCGTATTCGATAGTTTTCGGAATCGAGGATTACTCTTAGGTCCTCTTTTCCTAGGCGCCCTGAATAGACATTTACCAGTACCTGGAGCGCATCAAGGTTTTTGCCTTTCTTGCCTATAATGATCGAAGCGTGCTCGCTGTCGATCCTGATCCCGAGCTTTTTTTCCTCGCGAAATAGGACTACGGCATTGCATTTGTAGCCCATGCCCTCGATCATGCGCTTCGTAAAATCCAGCACCTTTGTCTCGAACTCGTCGGCAGGAAGAGGATTACCCGCTTGCTCTCTATGGGAGGGAGCAGGAGACTCATCACGGGTGTGCACGCGAATCCGGACTTTCCCTTTTTTAAAAATACCTCCTGTCTGTGATTCCAGGATCTCGACGTCGAACCCGTCGCGCTCGAGCCTGAGCTCTTCGGCCGCAGCGTCGATAGCCTCCTTTTCGGACCGCCCTTCGAATTCATGAACCATATAATTACTCCTAAGAGAGATATGAAATTTTACTTCCTCTTGTTTTTCGTCGGTTTCCTGTTCGGCGCGAGAACATGCACAGGATTCGCGGCGGCTTTGGCCGCTTTGCGCTTTTTCAGTATATCGTTTATCACGACCTGCTGACCGATGGAAAGGACATTAGAGACTATCCAATATACAAGCAGGCCAGACGGAGTGTTGTACAGGATGAAGAAGAACATGATGGGCATGCCATACATCATGACCTTCATCTGCGTTGCGCTCTGTCCTGGCGAGTTCATCTGGGTGTATTTGCCGTAAAGGAGTTGGCTGACGAGATAGATGATAGGCAATGCCCGTAGGGCGCCGACTTGCCAGATGAGGAGATTCACTGTCGGGAAGGAAACGATGGCTTCCGGAACCGAAAGATCTGATATCCATCCTGGAATGAACATGGCACCACGCAGATCGAAGTGATTATTGAACAGATTGTACATCGCTATAAATATGGGGAATTGGATCAACAGCGGCAGGCATCCCGACATGGGATTATAGCCTTCTCTTTTATAGAACTCCGCCATCTCTTGGTTAAGCTTCTGTGGGTTCCCCTTGTACTTGGCCTGGAGCTCGTCTATCTTCGGCTTCAACTCCTGCATCTTGGCGGCCGAAACGGACCCATTCCGGGTTAGAGGGAACAGCACAGCCTTGACTAATATGGTCACTAGAATTATCGCAATACCATAGTTGGGCAAAAGCTTATAAAATATCCCAAGGAAAAATTTCATTATCGTCTCGAGCCATATCAGGATATCAGAGGAATTGGCCGCAAGCTCGAGATTGAGGCCGCTCTGTTTGAATTTGTTTGTGTCGGCGTAGTTATATTTCTTCAATTCAGTGCTAGTCTTGGGCCCGAAATAGAAGTAGTACTCGTCCGTCTGCTTGCTGGCGTTTATGGCCGGCCGAGATATTGTCAGGATGTCGGTCTGGAAGAGATCTGGGTCTTGGGCCATCGAATAGGTAGTCTTGAAGGAGCTGAGATCCGGAACGGCAAGGAAGGAGAAATACTTTCCCGAAAGACCGACCCAGGTTGGCTGGTCCTTCACGACCATGGGGACCCCGGCTTTCGGTGAATCCTCCTTCGCCTTGCCTCCGACCATCCTCACAAAGCGGCGATAGTCAGTGTAGTTGCCAGGTGCGCTCGTGAGCCGAGGCCCTATCTGTGGCCCGAGGCTAAGGGAATAGGCATAACCAGAGGCCCCGAGGGGAATAATTTCGTTGACCGAGTTCTCGAGGGTAACAGTGAGGCCGAACATATATTCGCCGTTACGAAAGGAGTATGTTTTCTTTAATACGAAGGGGATGGGAGCCGTCTTGCCGGGCACTGTGGCCTGGTACGTTCCGGAAAATACGATCGTCGAGGGATCAAGCTGTATGGCGCTCATAAAATCCGAAACCGGAGCCGCTCCTGAATCTCCGAAAGCGAGGGAAAGCCCTCTGGCTCTATTTTTTCCAGGCACGATCAGATCGACCGCCCCTTCCTTGTCCTTGTGCATCTTTAGTTTTAGCGAGACTAGATCCCCCCCTTTGTTGGTCATCACGGCCTGGAGGAGATCAGTAGAGATCGTATAGGTCCGCTCGGAGATCGGATTCTCCGCGGTTTGGGCGCTTATCCCATTCGCGCCGACGCCCGCGGTCGCTCCATTACTAGCCTTCGCTTGATCGGTGGTTATTTGCGCGGAAGCCGGGGTAGGCTGGGCATTCTCACCTGCGACCGGGGCGGTTTGCGTCTGAGCTACTTGAGCCGTTTGCACGGGCTTCGCAGTCGGTGCGGGGAATAGCGCGGCTTGAAGTAAAAAACCGCCAGTGATAACGACCACCGACAATACGACCGCTATTAGAGTACGTTTATCTCCGGTCTGATTGTTTCCATCTAGTATGCTCATGGTACTGGGTCAAAGCCTCCCGGGTTCAAAGGATGGCAGCGGAGAATGCGTTTTATCGCCAAACCGCTGCCTTTCAAAGGACCGTATTTTTTTATGGCCTCGAGCGCATATTCCGAGCAACTTGGATAGAACCTGCACGTTTGCGGTTTGAGCGGAGAGAGGACAACCCTGTAGATGCTGATGAGAAAAATTAACGGAAAGGCTAATAGCCGTTTCATGAGCCTTCAAGCGACAGGAGCCCGGCCTGACGAAGCAATCGCTCAAGTTGAGCATTCCTTTCTTCATATTGCTCCACCCCGGGATACAAGACAACCGCTACATCGTGCCCGAGCTTGAGGCGGCTTTTCCCCAGGCGCCAGCATTCCCGCAAAACTCTGCGCGCTCTATTCCTAGCGACCGCGTTTGCGTAAGACCTCACAGGGACAAATACTGCTCTATTTGCCTCGAGGTCGTTTTGCATAACGTGAATCCGCATCCCTTTGCAGGAAAACCGAGTGCCATACGCGAAAATCTTTTCGATTTCCGTGCGCTTCCTGACTCTGTCG
This sequence comes from uncultured Spirochaetota bacterium, assembly GCA_963828175.1. Lineage (GTDB taxonomy): Bacteria > Spirochaetota > Spirochaetia > Treponematales > Rectinemataceae > UBA1306. The sequence goes on along the minus strand of CAWHFT010000103.1, from coordinate 5,949 downwards.
GTTTTAGAGAACCCTTGTCCGGGGATATCTATGCCTCTACCTCTTGGGCATAGCTCAGTAAGGCTTCTTCTCGTCGGAAGCAGTCAGTTTTAGTCGTCCTTTTGCTCGACGTCGCTTAAGAACAAGGCGTCCGCCCTTCGTCTTCATTCGGGCACGAAAGCCGAACTTTCGGGTTCGGCGGACCTTGCTGGGTTGGTAGGTTCGCTTCATTTTCCAGGCTCCTTAGGTTTTATGGGCGACGGCTGGCTCCCAGTATCTTAGACAGGAGTCGCCGATCGGTTCGAAGGCTAAGCCCACTGAGTATAGTCACAATACGATCCTTCGTCAATAATGCGATCTGCGGTTGGAGTATCAGGGCTTACCCTGAAGAGAATCCCTCAAGCCCTTCAGAAGCGCCCGAAATTCTGGATCTGCGATCTGTTCGAGAGCGTTCGCCTGCGGTGCTTCATTCTGCAGATCTTCCACCTCCAGGGTTTTATTGCTTGGCTCCCCGGCAGGGACAGAAGCACGCTTGACCTTCTCGGCTTGACTGGCCAACTTGAAGGCGATTCCCCTAAGGCCGAGCTCAGGATATCGACGAACAGCGTCTTCGAGAATCTTGGACTGCCGCATCTGGAGCAACTGAATCCATCCAGGGTGCTCCGCCTCGACAATTAGCAGTCCTTTATCGATATCAACGACATGCGAATGAGAAGCAAAGCGAGTACCAACAAGGGAGGGCCACGCATCGAAGAATTCGGCGAAATGCTCGCCATGGCGCAGCTTGTCCTCGTTTAAAAAAGAGGATAAAAGGCTCGATACATCCTTAATCCTTGAGTCGCCCATTACGCACCTCGTATACCAATGTCGAGCCAGTCCTATATTCTTCCCACGGCTCCCCCGGGAGAAAAGTAAAAAAGGATTGGCCGGACCCCGGCAATAATTCGAGGAATCGTCGTCTCTTGGCAGTGTCGAGTTCCAAGAGCACGTCGTCCAAGAGCAAAACAGGCAGTCTCCCAGTCGCTATTGTATAGTATTCAGCCTGGATCATTCGCAAGGTCAAGGAGAGAAGTCGAAGCTGGCCTGTGGAGGCTGTTGCGGCAAAATCCTGCCCGGCTGCGACGAATGACCATCTATCGCGGTGCGGACCGGACAGGCTGATTCCGAGAGCGAGCTCGTCCGATCTTTTCCCTTTTAGTCTTTCGAGTATTGTGTCTAGGGTGCCGGCGGCGGGCCAGCTCGGTCGGTACCTAATGCGGACTTCAACACCAAGTTTGGAAACGGCTTCATGGCGAGCGGCAAACCTGTCGTCGAATGCGGTTTGCAGCCTCGTGCGCTCGGCCATGATCTCCATGCCTTTCGCCGCGACTTGCAAGTCCAAGAGATCGAGCAACTCTCTGCAATCACCCTTGAGCGCCGCGTTCCTTTGTTTGAGAATTCGCTTATAGTTCCGAAGTACGTCAATATAGTCTGAGGACACGAGGCTAGCGGATTGGTCGAAAAAAAAACGTCTTCGCTCCGGCTCGCCCGCGGCAAAAGAATAATCTTCATGGCAAAACACGACAGCCGGATTGATTTCAATCAATTCCTTGCGATCGAGTATGGTCTTATCGTTGCGCGTGATATCCTTGACCTTGTCTCCCCAGCTAATTCGGATGTTATCAAAAAAACCATTCGGGCTATCACTCGGCTTTGAATTACCCTCGATAGCGAATTGTGCCGTCCCGCGACGTGCGGCCTCGGCATCCACCGCGCCTCGAAAAGAAGTTCCATAAGACAAGTAGTACAAGGCCTCTAGAAAATTGGTTTTTCCTTGCCCATTATCTCCGACGAGAAAAACCCTTTTGGCGTCGGTACCGACCTCTGCATCTTCCAGATTTCGAAAAGATGCTATCTTAATCCGACTAAATGGCATCGCGCGAGCATCCGGTTTTCGTCAAGTGCGTCCCAGCTATTCTATTTGCATCGGCATTATTATATGGAAATAATCTCCGCTCGGCTCCGGGGATAGCGTTATCGCGCGATTCGGCTCGGTAAATTCAAGGCTGACGTTCTCAGAATCTATGACCTTCAACGGCTCTTCTATATACTTATAATTTAAGGCTATCGTGGCCTCGGGCCCAGTGTACTGACACGCGAATTCTTCGCGCGCGGTCCCAATGTCGCTTTCCTCGGATGATATTACTATTGTGTCCTTCGAAAGCGTAAAAAAGGTACGCCTTGATTTTTGCTCGACAAAAACAGCAACTCGGCGCAACGCATCCATCAAATCGGAGCGCTTGAGAATAAGCTTGTTCTTCTGAGCTTCAGGTATCACTTTTTGGTAATTTGGAAATTGGCCCTCGATTAGAACCGACGACACTTTATAAGAACCGAAACGCAAAAAAATGCTCTTTTCTGAAACCGCGATATCGATAAGCCCTTCATCCGGTACGCGCTTAAGTACAAGCCCTAGAATTTTTGGTGGAATTATTACTCCTTTAAATTCTGGAATTCGAGAGTCGAACTCTTTATTTACGTAGGAAAGACGACGTCCGTCCGTCGCAACAAACACGAGCCCTCCGCTCCTTTTTTCCATATAAACGCCGTTCATGAAATATCTAGTCTCATCGTCCGATACGGCGAACACTGTCTGCGAGGCCATTTCCTTAAATTCCTTTGCTGGAATGGAAAAAAATGACTCGTTGGAAATTTCGGGAAGCTCCGGAAATTTTTCACTAGAAATTGTCTTTAACTGAAACCTGACCTTTTTAAATGTCGGTTTGATAATAACTTTCGAATCATCCTGTTCGAGAGAGATATCTCCATCAGGAATCGTCGCGAGTATACCGGATAACTTATCGCAAAACACGGTCACCGATCCTTGCTCTATTGTATCAACTGGAATAGCAGTCTCGAAACTGACTTTAATATCCGTCGCCTTCAAAGTAAGAGATCCCTCAGTAGCCTCGAGAAGAACATTGGACATAATGGACAGGGCGTTTTTGGAGGCAATGATCTCCTGCGCGAAGGATATCTCACGGGAAAATGTATTTTTTTCGCAAGTGAACTTCATCGGAGACCCCCTTGGAATGGATTTGTCGTCACTTTTCTATATTGATATTATATACACTAGTTTTATATAAACAGTAACAGTAGTAATAAGGCCTGTTGATATGTGTATATCGATCCTAATTTATTATTATATATATAATAGTCGATTGTGCATTGACTATTATTCCGATAACAGCATTATGCACAAGTGCATACTTTTTCGAGTTATGCACAAACCAAGGACAGTTAAACACAGGATAAACGCATAGAATCATACCTTTGAGCTGTAATCCTTGATAGCACGCACAATAGCCTGAATAGTCGATTCAAGATTAGGATCCAATTTTAGACGTTCTTCAATTTTTTGGCATGCGTGCATGACCGTTGTGTGATCTCTTCCTCCGAATTCAAAGCCCAATTCCGTTGTTGAATACTCGGTTATGTCCCGTGCGATGTACATCGCAATTTGCCGAGGAAGAGCTATATTTTTTGTCCTTTTCTTGCCTTTAAGGTCATTGTATGAGAGTTTAAAATAATCCGCTACTACCCTTAGAATGTTGTCAATGGTAACGTTACCATGCTTTGATTGGCTGAACACGTCTTTTAATTGATTCTGCGCGATCTCTAGGGTAATATCCCGATGAACGAGCTCTGAATAGGCTATAAGCTTGGTAAGTGCTGCTTCAAGATCACGAACGTTGGTAGATATATTTTTTGCGATTATTTCAATGACCTCGTCTGGAACGTTAATCCGGCCCGCTTCTATTTTCTTTTTTAAAATTGCGCACCGAGTCTCGAAATTGGGCGGCTGCAAATCGACATTCAACCCACGTTCAAATCTGCTGCGCAATCGGTCCGAGAGGTTCTTGAGTTCGGACACAGGACGATCGCAGGTGAACACCATCTGTTTGTTCGCGTCATACAGAGCGTTGAAGGTATGGAAAAGTTCTTCCTGGCTCCCGAGTTTGTTTTGGAGGAAGTGAATGTCGTCGATAAGCAAGACATCAACATACCGATATTTATTTTTGAAGTTATGAGTCGTTTTATCGTGGATTGATTGGATAAACTCGTTGGTGAATTCTTCGGCGGAAATGCAGATTACCCGCAACTTAGGGCTATCCTGCCAGACTCTGTTGCCGATGGACTGCATAAGGTGGGTTTTGCCTAGACCAACGCCGCCATAGATGAGGAACGGATTATAAGATGTTCCCGGGTTCTTCGCGATGGCCAGAGCCGCATTGGAAGCGAAACCATTATTATCTCCAATGACGAAAATTCTCAAATGTATAATCAGATCGCAACTGGGAATGCTTTTCCTTTTTTTTCGAAGGAACAATCCGTTCTTTTGCTCTATTGCCAGGATCGGTCTGTTCCGGCAACTCCTCGCTCGTGGATGGCGATAGCACCTCAGTCGATGTTGGCTTGACGACAATGAAGTCTATGCCAATACGTTTTCCCACAAGATCGTAGAGTTTATTTTCCAGAAACTTCTGGTATTGACGAATGAGTTGATCCTTGTAAAAACTCGAAGGAACCTGAATCAAGATCGTCGATTCGGTTGAGGAGTCGTATTTAATATTAAACCACATAGCGAATTCGTGATCGCCAAGCTCACTATGTGTTTGATTCATTACTTCGTCCCAAAAGACGCCATAATTCCAGCTTCCCATCGATTACCTCGTACGAAGGCAAACGGTATACACAAGTTATGCACAGCAGTTCAAGTACAAAAATGTCCATAAACTATCCCAAGAAGACGTAGAAACTCCAAAATCCAATGCATCCACTCAAAATTCATGTAGTAGATAATTTTAAGCTGTTGTCCATGAAACAATTAATTCTTGCATGCCATTTGGGCGATAAAACTTCCTCAAATCCATTGGGCTTGTCTATTGTTTGCCCTATAACGGTTTGATAGATGCTAACAAGTTTTCCACAAGGCAGGCGGGGTCATCCCACAGCCCCGCTACATCTTGCCTGACTCGCCTTTACTAAGTCTCTCAATGCGAGTATACTCCGAATGCTAAAGGCGGCAAGCGTTTTTCGTGACTTTGCCACAGCGCTACCACATCCCGCCTTCTACCTTTACCATCGGGTCGGTTATGGAATCAACCTATTCGGCTAATAGTATCCAGGTGCTTAAGGGACTCGAGGCGGTCCGAAAGCGCCCAGGGATGTACATCGGTTCGACAGGTATCGATGGCTTGCATCACCTCGTTTATGAAGTCGTCGACAACTCTATCGATGAAGCTTTGGCGGGCTACTGCACCGACATCATCGTAGTTCTGGAAAAAAACGATGTAGTACGCGTCGAGGACAACGGTCGCGGGATCCCTGTCGGCCTCCATGCCGAGGAGGGCGTCTCGGCTCTTGAGCTTGTTATGACCAAACTCCACGCCGGCGGCAAATTCGACAAGCAGAACTACAAAGTCTCTGGCGGGCTTCATGGCGTGGGCGTCTCTGTCGTAAACGCGCTGTCTTCATGGTGCGAAGCTTTTGTCCACCTCGAAGGCGAGCTCTATTTTCAAATGTACCAAACGGGTATTCCGGTCGAAGACGTTAAGATCGTCGGTACAACAGATAAACGAGGAACAGTAATACGCTTCCAGGCCGATTCCTCGATTTTCGAGGGGACGGTCTACTCGTTCGATGTTCTCTCCAACCGTCTTAGGGAGCTGGCCTTTCTCAATAAGGGCGTAAAAATCGTATTGATCGACGAACGCCTGTCGACGCCGCGGACAGCCGAGTTCAAGTTCGAAGGCGGGCTAAAGGAATTCGTCGAGTATCTCAATAAGAATAAAACGGTCCTACATAAGGAACCGGTCTACTTTACCGGCGTCCGCGACGATGTAGAGATCGAAGTCGGCCTTCAATACAATGACGGCTTCAATGAGACGATGTTCGCTTTTGTAAATGGAATCAACACTCGAGAGGGCG
>CAWHFT010000102.1:0-12089 GCA_963828175.1 uncultured Spirochaetota bacterium | reverse complement strand
TCGCGTCGCGGCTGCTGGGCAGGAAGGAGAAGGAGGCGAAGGCGGAGAAGGCGACGGACGCAGCCCCTCCGCTGGCAAAGCCCGCGCGGAAGTCCTTCTTCGACGTGCAGGTGAAGGGCGCCTACCGTGCGGCCCTTCGCTGGGCCCTGGATCATCGGGGCGCGGTGATCGCCATCGTCGCGGGCCTCTTCGTAGGGAGCGTCTCCCTGATCCCGCTCGGCGTGGTCGCGACCGAGTTCCTGCCGACCTTCGATCAAGGCAAGGTCATCGTCGATCTCTCCCTCGACGGAGACGCCAACCTCGCCAGGACTGACGCCGTCGTCGCATCGGTCGAGGCCCACCTCCTCGCGCTGCCCGAGACCCGCGACGTGTTCAGCCAGATCGGCATGGACGCGGGCCAGAATCACGCCGAGCTCACCGTGAAGCTGAAGGACAAGAGCGAGCGGAGGAAGAGCCAGGCGGCCATGGCGCGCGAGCTCCGGGACTGGGGCGCGGGGCTGCCGGGAATCAACTTCTCGGTCACCGAGTCGTCGATCATCGACCAGACCTCCGTCGAAGGCAACAAGGCGCTGATCATCAACGTGCGCGGACCGGACCGGACCGTGATCTCCGAGCTGGCCGGGCAGCTCGAGAATATCGTCAAGGCGACGCCCGGCGCGGTGGACGTGGACAACTCGATGCGCTCCAGGCGCACGGAGCTCTCGGTGAGGATCGACCGCGTGGCCCTGAGCCAGTACGGCATCCTCGTGAGCGACGCCGCCGTGGCGCTCCGCACGGCCCTCGCCGGGACTAACGCGGGCACATTGCGGAGCGCGGAGGACGAATACGACATCATCCTGCGGTTCCAACCCGGGCAGATGAGGACTCCGCTGGACATCGGGTCGATTCGGATCACCAGCCCTGCAGGGGCCCAGATCTCGGTCTCGCAGATCGCGACCATCGGACGCGACGACGCGCCCAGCCAGCTGACGAGAACCGACCGCACGAACGTGGCCACGATCATGGCCAACCTTCAGGGCAGGCCACTGGGCGCAGTGACGTCGGACATCAAGCGGGCGCTCCGCAACGTGGCGGTACCCAAGGATTACGCCTTCGATTTCAAGGGCGACACCTCGATGATGAGCGATTCCTTCAGATCCCTCTCCTGGGCCCTCGTCGCCTCGCTGGTCCTGGTCTACCTGATCCTCCTGGTGCTCTACGATTCCTTCCTGACGCCGGCGATCCGCATGCTCTCGCTGCCGGCGGGCATCATCGGCGGCCTCGCCGCCCTCGCCCTGACCGGGAAGGCGATCAACATCATCTGCTTCATCGGCGATCATCCTGCTCGACGGCCTCGCCTCCAAGAACGGCACGCTGCTCATCGATTATACGAATACGCTCATGAAACGCGGCCTCGGCCTTCGCGAGGCCCTCATCGAATCGGGCACGACCAGGCTCAGGCCCATCGTGATGACCTCGGTGACGATGATAGTCGGCATGCTCCCGCTGGCGATCTCCACGGGCTCGAGCTCGGAGATCAAGTCGGGCATGGCGATACTGCTCATAGGAGGCCTCGTGACTTCGACGATCATCTCCCCGATCCTCCTCCCCGTCGCCTATACCCTCATCGAGGACGCGCGCAGGCGCGCCGCCTCTCTCCGCTCTTCTCGGGCAGCGCGGCGCACGGGGCCTGAGGCGACGCCCATCGGCGCGGCCCAGTGCCAGGCGGTTACGGCCCCGGCGCCGGAGGCCCTGCGATGAAACGCGCAACCAATGCCGCGGCGGCGCGAGGAGCGGCGGCGGTCCTCGCCCTGGCCGCCCTTTCCATCGGCTTCGCCTCCTGCGCAAAGCGGGCGGACGCGACGGCCCGGAAGCCCCGCCTCGTGTCGGTCGCCCCCGTCGCGCGCCGGGACTTCATCATCTCGTCCGAGTACGCGGCGAGCATAGCGCCCGAGCGCGAAGTCAATATTACTCCGAAGGTCGGCGGCAAGGTCACGGCGGTCCTGGTCGAGGTGGGCATGGCCGTTTCCGAGGGGCAGACTCTCTGCAGGCTGGACGCCTCAGATTACGAGGCCCAGTACCGGCAGGCCTCGGCGGCCCTCGGCAGCGCGAAGGCCTCGCTCACGAGAACCAGCGACTCGGCTCTCGAGCAGCAGAAGCTCCAGGCGCAATCCGCGCTCGATCAGGCGCAGGTAGCCTACGACGAGGCGAAGAGCGTATACGATCGAACCAAGACCCTCTACGATGCCGGCTCCGTGGCGAAGCAGCAGCTCGAGGACGTCGACGCGCGCTTCAAGGCGGCGGCCATCCAACGCGGCGCCGCCGAGAGCTCCCTCTCCCTCGTCGAGGACAAGGCGAGCGCCCAGACGAACGAGATAGCCTCGGGCCAGGTCGACCAGGCCAGCGCCCAGGCGGATCTCGCGAAGAGCCAGCTCGACGCAACGGTGATCAGCTCGCCTATCTCCGGCAGGATCTCGTACCGCGACGTCGAGGCAGGGGAGTACGTGGGCACCTCGAGCCTCATCTTCGTCGTCATCGACGAGAGCACGGTCGTCGCCGAGGCGGGGCTCTCCGAGCGGGTGGTCGTAGGCGTGCGCAAGGGCATGTCCATGGGCATCGTGGTGCCGGCCCTCGGCGCCGGCGACCCGGAAAAAGGGCAGCTCGCCGGCGTGGTGGACTCGGTGAGCCCCGCCGCCGATCCGAGGAGCATGCTCTACCAAGTGCGGCTCCGCGTCCCCAACCCGGACGGCCGCCTGCGCGGCGGCATGCTCGCGCGCTTGCGCGTTCCGCTCGAGACCAGGCGAGGCGCCATCCTCGTGCCCGAGCGCGCGACCTTCTCCGAGAACGGCGCCGACTACGTGCTGGTCGCGCAGCCCTCGGCTGCCGATGCCGGCGGCGCGGCTGCGGCAGGCGGGCCCGTTCCCGGAACGTGCGCGAAACGCCGCGTGACCCTCGGCGAAAGCGACGGGTCCAGCGTGGAGGTCCTCGAGGGACTGGCGGCAGGCGAGCTGGTGATCACCGCCGGGCAGGAATTCCTCGGCGACGGGGACCGGGTGGCCATCGCCCCTTGAGCTCGGCCACGAGAACGGCCGCCGTGCCCGAACGGCTCCGTACGCTCGCGCGGCTCCTCGATGCGCAGAGCTCAGGGCTGCGGTCGCACCCCGACTTTCCGCGGCTCGAGGCTTTGCTGCGCGGGTCAGTGGAGCTTCGGCGCGTCCGGCTGGGCCGCCGGGCCTACGTCCTTCTCGACGAGCCCCGGCTCGAGATACGCAATCTGGGAAATTTCTACTCGACCTACCGCGTACCGGAGAGTCCTTTCTTTCCGCTCTTCCTGTCGCTCAAATGGGAGCGCCGCGCGAAGCTGGAACGCGCGAGGGCACGGCGAAACGAGGATATCGAAGGCATCATGACGGCCTATCCCCGAGCCATGCTCTCGCTGATGCGTCATCTCGCCGAAGTTGAGCGAGCGCGGAACGAGGACTGTCCCGTCTGGAAGAGGGCGCTCCGTCCCCGGACGAAAAAGCGAGCAGCGGAGCTCTCGCGGCTTACACGGATACGCAGTGGCTGTCGTTCCTCGGCGGGTATATCGAGACTTTGCGGGCGAGCTATCGAAGGCTCGAGCTCCTCGACGGCGAGCGTCTGCTGGCCTGCGCCTTGCTGGAATGCCTGCCCGACCCCGCGCATGCCCGGCGGCCGTTCGAGGGCCGCGGTCAAGGCCGGATTCAGGGCGGCGAGCAAGCCCGGCCACCCCGACCTCGGCGGGAGCGCACGGCGTTTTCTCCTCATCAAGCAGGCCCGAGACCTTCTGTTGAATGACGCATCACGTCAGGACGGTCAGTAGGGCGGAGCGCGAGGAAGGCGGCTGCGAGGCGATCTTGATCGTCCCCATTCGTCGCTGGAATAGAGCGGTGATGCGCTTGGAGCTCACGCCGAAATAGGTCGCGGCGAACACTACGAGGAGGGGGACGATGAAGCACAAGTTGTACACGAGCAGCAGGCCGAGGGCGTCCGCCCTCCTTTCGGCCCGCGCGAGGTAGGCCAGCATCGGCAGGTAGACCTGCCCCGTGCAGGCGAACTCGAAGATCGAGACGAGGAAGCCCATCGCGAGCGAGCTTCCCGCGAGCGCCAGAGTTTTTGCCCTGCCGCGAATGGACGCGTGGATTTTCAGCTTGAGGGAATCCGGCAGCTGCAACACCATATCGCCGGTTTTGCCGGCGCGGATCCGCGTGTAGTCGTACACGCTGAGGACCGCGAAGACGACGAGTACGGCGAAGACGAGCCACCGAAGCACCTTCGAGACGAATGACACAGCGCTCGCTGCGCGCAAGGCCGCGAAGAGTCCGAGGCCGACGCCCAGGTAGGTGAGGAAGACGCTCAGGCTGAAGAGCGCGCCAATCACGAGGACCTCGCGCCGCCCTCTCCCCGCCAAGGCTAGAGAGGCGAGCAGGAAGATGAGGGTCGTGAATGCGCAGGGGTTGATTCCGTCGATGAGACCGGCCGCGACGATGGGCAGGATCGCCAGACGCAGGGATCTCTCCGGCAGCTCCGCTGGCGCGGAGTCCGTCGATCGCGCGCCTCGCGTCCACGGCACGGCGAGGGACAGCGCCCCCCCCTCGACGCGGGTGACGATGATGCCAGGCAGGCGGGCGCGGATTTCCCGGTCGCCCTGCAGGAGCACCGTATCAACGCGGAGCGCTGGTATCTCTCGTATCGAGGCTCCGGTATTTGAGGCGAAGGCGGCGAGCTCCGCGTAGACCGAGCCGTTTAGCAGATCGCGCCTCTCCACGCGCAGCTTGACGCCGTAGCGAGCCTCGAGCTGGTGGACCTCGACGTCGAGGAACTCCTCGCATGACCTGCACCCCGGCGTGTAGTAATACTGCATATCGATGGAAGCCGCGCCGGTCGGTCTAGTCGGCGCCGCGACCGGCGGAGACCCCGTATCGGCAGCGCCGGTCGCGCCCGCCTTCGGCCGGTCCACGCGCACCACTCCAGTCAGGAGGTAGTACAAAGGCTTTTCATCCGCGATATTCGATTTGACGATATAGCCGCGCTCGGTGATCCCGGAGTCGTCCTTCGAGTCGAAGCGGAGCGAGAAGGTGCCCGTGCCGCCTGGCGCGAGAGTCGCCGTCGCGGGGGTAGACGGTAAGGCAGGAGCACGTCGGCACCCACGTCAGTTCCGCCGCGGCGGTTCCGCGGTTGGTCGCGACGACGCTCGTTCGCGCTATGTCGCCCTGCTCGATCATGCCATACTTCCAAACGGGCGGGGAGAATTTTAATGCGTAGAGACGTTTGCGCGAAGAGGCCTCCTCCGAGCGCAACTGCAAGGGAGAAAAGGGCGGCCGATCCAGTTTTCACCCGGTCAGTCTATAGATCGGCTCGCCACCATGTATAGATAGGACGCTGTCTTTATTGATCGGAGCTTGACAAGGGATAGTATCAGTGGTAACCCTTTTGCAATGTTCCGCACATTCATCTCGAACCGTATCGTGGTTCCGGTCCTGCTCATCCTGCAGATCGTCCCCCTGATCATTTTTCCGATCAAGTCATATTCGCTCGATTCCCAGGAATGGTGGCTGCCTTTGCTGCTGACCCTGTTCTCGATCGTCGCTATGGTTCAAATTCTCGCACGGCGGAGCCACTCGTCCTGGCCTTGGTATCTCCTCTCGTTCTCGCAAGGCTTCAACATCATCAGCCGCATCATGATGGTCATGGCCCACGCGACGAGCACCGCCCAAGGCGGCGGGATTCTCGTCAACGGTCCCTACCTCGTGATCGCTTTCATCGCGATGCTCCTCTCTGCCTTCGATATCTGGTATTGCGAGTTGCCCGAAGTGCGCAAGTGGACTACTGCCGCCGAGCGGAAAGCTGCATAAATATTCAAATGGAATGGGGCCGAATCTTGACATGTCTTAACGTGCAGGCATATTTATTTGAGAAATTGTTCTAAGGAGGAAGGAATGAAACGTGTTCTGACCATCGCGCTCGTCCTAGTCTTGGCGGCCTTGTCGGCCAGCGCAACGGATCTCAAGGTAGCCGTCCTGGCTCCTCTGTCCGGCGCCGTCCCTTCGTTCGGCCTTTCGGACAAGCAGGGCGCCCTGCTCGCGATCAACGAGTGGAACGCCAAGGGCGGAGTCCTCGGAATGAAGATCGTCCCCATCGTCGAGGACAGCCAGTGCGACGCCGCCGCCGCCACCAACGCGGCGAACAAGGTCATCAACCAGGACGGCGTGCACTACATCATCGGCGAGGTCTGCTCCAGCGCGACGATTCCGGTTTCTGAGATCGCGGGTCCCGCCAAGGTGATCGAGATCAGCGGGCAATCCACGAACCCCAACGTGACAGTGGATAAGGCCGGCAAGACGAAGCCCTACATTTTCCGCGCCTGCTACATCGATCCTTTCCAGGGCGGCATCCTCGCCCAGTTCTCCAAAACGCGGCTCAAGGCAAATAAAGCCTTCATCATGTACGATCAGGGCAACGATTACACCATCGGGCTCGCGACCGCCTTCGAGTCGAAGTTCAAGGCCATGGGCGGCACCATCGTCGGCAAGGAGACCTACACCAAGACCGATACCGACTTCTCCGCGATTCTCGCGAAGATCAAGAACGCCGATCCCCAGGTGGTCCTCTCCCCGACTACTACAACATCGTCAACCTCGTCACCAAGCAAGCCAAGGAAAAAGGCATCACCGTCCCCTTCGTGGGCGGCGACGGATGGGACTCGTCCGACCTCGACCTCGCGGCCGCCGACGGCTGCTACTACACCAATCACTACTCCAAGGACGATCCCCGCCCCGAGGTCCAGAACTTCCTAAAAGCCTATGCGGCGGCCTATAAAGACGATTCGGGCAATGGCGAAGTTCCGGACGCTCTCGCGGTTCTCGCCTACGACGCCACGAACCTCCTCCTGTCCTCGATCAAGGCCGCGGGCAAGGACGACACCACCGCTGTCAAGACCGCCCTCGAGAAGATCAAGTTCAACGGCGTCTCCGGCAAGATCACCCTTGATAGCTTGCACAATCCGATCAAGGGCCTGACATCCACGCCATCCAAGATCGGCAAGGTTAACTTCGACTCCTTCGTTGAGCCTGAACAAGCAAAGGCCGTAGGGGCCTTTCGTTGGTTAATGCCAAGTTGCTTTCGGTGAAGAGGGCAACTGTTGAGGCTAACAAGCTTCGCGGTCTCGTCTTCTTCTCAATCGACCATCCAAAGAGGAGCGTCAATGCCAGCCAGCACCGAAACACCGCCGAAAAAGCCAAGACAGCCATTAGGGGCGAAACGCGGCCCCCCTCGCCCGGGGTACGATGGACACCTGCTCCCTCCTGGCCGCCTCGAGTCCGCTGACCGTCTTCTTACATCGGATCGAAGGCCTCGTCAAATCCCATCCTGTTCCTGCAGAACGTGCCGGACGGCCTGAAGCTCGGGTTCGTCTACGCGCTCATCGCCCTCGGCTACACGATGGTGTATGGCATCGTGAAGCTGATCAACTTCGCCCATGGCGACATTTTCATGGTGGGCGCCTTCACCAGCTTCTACGCTGTCGCGCCAGTTCAACCTCCATCGGTGGCCTGAGATGGTCTTCCCCGGGATCATCCCGTGGGACTTTCCCTGGTCGATCGGGTCCATCACCGTCATTCTCCTTGCCATGCTGGTCTGCACGTGCTCGCCATCACCATCGAGAGGGTCGCATACAAGCCCTTGCGGGACGCCCCGCGCATCGCGGCGCTTATTACCGCCATCGGCGTCTCGTTCTTCCTGGAGTTCTTCGGCGCGCTTCAGTTTGTTTTCTCTCCGCGGTTCATTCCCTACAAGGCCCCGTTCGACATCACCGCCTGGTACGTCCAGGACGGGATACACCCCATAGTCTCGGGCACCGCTTCCCCTGACAATACGATCTCTTTCTCCAACATATTCCTCTTCATCCCCGCGGCATCGATCATCGTGCAGATCTTCCTGCAATTCCTCGTCAAGACGCACGAAAATCGGCATAGCGATGCGCGCCTCCTCCTTCGACAAGGCCACCGCCCGGCTCATGGGCATCAACGTCGACCGGTCATCTCCTTCACCTTCGCGATCGGCTCGGCCTTCGCGGGCCTCGGCGGCGTCCTCTACGCGATCGCCTATTCCTCGATCTGGACCCAGCTCGGCATCCTTCCGGGCCTCAAGGCTTTCGTCGCGGCGGTCCTTGGAGGGATCGGCAGCATCCCCGGCGCCTTCGTCGGCGCCCTCATCATGGGCCAGGCGGAGGCGATGACGATGAGCTACATCTCCACGCCCATGCGCGACGCAGTCGCTTTCACGATCCTGATCATCGTCCTCCTCGTGAAGCCGACCGGACTGTTCGGCGAACCCGCGGAGGAAAAGGCATAGGGGGCGGACATGGAACTCGGCTACCTGCTTCGGCACCATCGTCAAGATGGTCGCCCTCGTCGCGTGGATATACGGCCTCTTCTGGGGCCTCGGCCGCAAGAAGTTCTGGCAGAAGGCCGCGACTATCGTGGTCGCCTTCGCCGTCGTTCAGGCGGTCATCTGGACCAAGATCGGCGATTTCGCCCTCTTCTCGGCCTTCGACCAGGACCTCCTTTTCCAAGCCATAACGATGGCGATGGTCGTGCTCGGCCTCAACCTCATCTACGGCTTCAACGGCCAGTTCAGCCTGGCCCAGTGGGGCTTCTACGGGATCGGCGCCTACTGCTGCGGCGGACATCACCTTCCGTTGGACGAACGGAGACGCGAGCGGCCTCATCGTCGTAGGCCTGGGCGTCATACTCGGCGCGGCCGCCCTCTTCGGCGTCGCCAAGCTGCTCAAGAAAAAACGCGGCGTTCCCGTCCTCTCGGCCTTCACTTTTTACCTCTTCGCGCTAGTGGCGGTGGGGATCGTCGCCGTTTGGCTCGGAAGCATCATCACGCCCTTGTTCACGCCGCTTTTCGGAACACCCGACGCACCCGGGCCGCTCGCGTCCCCCATCGCCCTCCAAGCGTGTTCTTCCTCTCGGTGATCTTCGCCGGTGCCTTCGCCGCTGAGGTGAGCTTCCTCTTCGGCCTCCCGGTCCTCAGCCTCGGGTCGGACTATTTCGGAATTGCCACGCTGGGTTTCGCGATAGTCGTCAAGACACTCCTCGTCAACTCGGACACAATCCTTCCCTTCAAGGAGATGAAGGGCGGACGCGGCATGCTCGGCATCCCCAAACTCACCACCTGGGCCTGGGCCTTCGTCTTCCTCGTCATCGTCCTCGTCATCATCCGAAACTTCGTGCGCTCAAGCACGGGGCGTGCGACTCTCGCGGTCAAGGAAGACGAGATCGCCGCGCGGGCGATGGGCATCGACGTCGCCGGCAACAAGCTGCTGTCCTTCGTCGTGGGCAGCTTCGTCGCCGGCATAGGAGGCGCGATCTACGCGCACTACATGGGCTTCCTCGCGCCTGCCAGCTTCGACTTCATCGCGGGCTTCAACCCCCTGATCATCGTCGTATTCGGCGGGCTGGGCAGCATGACGGGCTCGATCGTGGCGTCCTTCGGGTGGATATTCTTCCTCGAAGGCTTCTTGCGGATATTGCTCGGTCAGTTCGGCACCGACGCCCCGTCCTGGCGCTTCGTGCTCTACCCGCTCACCCTCCTCCTCCTAATGCTCGTCAGGCCGCAAGGGCTCCTAGGCACCATCGAGTGGGGCTTCTTCAAGGCCGAGGGCGTCCGCAAGCGAGTCAAGGAGGCGCTCGCCGGCGTCTCGAAAACCAAAGCGCCCCAGGCGGAGGAATGACATGGCGGACATGAACACAAACCAAGCCGTCCTGGTCATGACCGACGCCACCAAGGCCTTCGGGGGCCTGCTCGCGGTCAAGGACTTCAACCTGAGCCTGCCCAAAGGCAGCCTGCAGGGGCTCATCGGCCCCAACGGCGCCGGCAAAACGACGGCCTTCAACCTCATCACCGGCATCATTCCGCTGACCTCCGGCTCGGTGGAGTTCAATGGCGAGCGCATCGACGGGCTCGAGCCCTTCGAGGTCACCCGCATGGGCATCGCCCGCACCTTCCAGAACATACGCCTCTTCTCCAATCTCACCGTGCTCGACAATGTCCGCATCGCCTACCATGCGCACGCGGGCTATTCTCTCGCCGACAGCCTTCTCCGGACGAAACGCTACGCCAAGAACGAGAATGAGCTCACCGAAAAAGCCCTGGCCTTCCTCGCCATCTTCAACCTGCAGGACATAGCCGACGAGATCGCGAAGAACCTTCCCTACGGCCAGCAGCGCCGCGTCGAGATCGCGCGCGCCCTGGCCTGCGATCCGAGTCTGCTGCTCCTCGACGAACCTGCGGCTGGCATGAACCCCCGCGAGATCCTCGAGCTCATGGAGCTCATCCACTTCATCAAGGACCGTTTCTCCCTGACGATCCTCCTCATCGAGCACCAGATGCGGGTCGTCATGGGCATCTGCGAGTATCTCACCGTGATGGACTTCGGCGAGGTGATCGCCCGGGGCACGCCCAAGGAAATACAAGACAACGGGACCGTCATAGAGGCCTACTTGGGTAAAGGAGCCGGAAAAAGTGCTGCGAGTTGAGAACCTCCACGTATATTACGACGCGATCCACGCCCTCCAGGGAATATCCTTCAACGTCGAAAAGGGCGAAATCGTCACTCTGATTGGAGCGAACGGGGCCGGCAAGTCGACCACCCTGCGCACCCTCTCGGGCATACTGAGGCCGCGCCAGGGCTCGATCACCTTCAACGGCCTGGAGATCACCACGGTACCGGCCGAAAAGATCGTGACGATGGGCATGAGCCATGCCCCCGAGGGCCGCAAAATCTTCGCCCCCTTGACGGTGAAGGAAAACATCATGATGGGCGCGTACACCCGCAGCGATTCGTCCGAGATCCAGGCGACGCTCGAGCGGGCCTACAAGAGCTTCCCTCGGCTCAAGGAGCGCGAGGGCCAGTACGGCGGCACCCTCTCCGGCGGCGAGCAGCAGATGCTCGCCATGGCGCGCGCCCTCATGTCCAAGCCAAGCCTTCTCTTGCTCGACGAGCCCTCGATGGGCCTCTCTCCCATCCTCGTCGAGGAGATCTTCAAGATCATCGTCGAGATCAACAAGCAGGGCACCAGCATCCTCCTGGTCGAGCAGAACGCGCAGATGGCTCTGTCGATAGCCAACCGCGCCTATGTCCTGGAGACGGGCAGCATCGTCCTCTCGGGCGACGCGAAGGAGATCGCTAGCAACCCCGACGTCAAGAAAGCATATTTGGGAATTTAAAGGGGGAGCGCGAAAGCGCCCTCGGCACAGGACTCCCCGGGCTAGCGATCGTCGGCGGCGAAGAGACATTCTTGGGCTGCCCGAGGTGGGGCCTGTCTCGCGAATCCGCGTACTTCGCTTCGCCTCGATACAATAGGGCTCCGCGAAGTCCGTCGTTCGCGAGACACCCACCATACTCCGGCAGTCCTCAACAGTGCCGCAACATTTGCCCGTTCCCGCCGCGGTCCCCTGATAGGGCGATACTGCGCGACGCTGGCCACCGGGGAGTCCCGCTGCCCCTTTCAATTATCAAAGCGCTCGCCCCCGCTGCTCCCCCTGCCTCCAGCGTCCTCGGAATCGCACATCGTTCGCATCGTGCGATCCCTCCGGTCGCTTTGGGCACCCCCACTCTTTATCCGAGGCTGTCGCGCACGGCGGCTTCGGAGATTTCGGGGCTCTCGCCCCTCCTCGCCGCGTAGTCGGCGATCTGGTCCGGGCCGATCCTACCGACGGCGAAGTACTTCGACTCGGGGTGGCTGAACAGGAAGCCCGAAACCGAGGCGGCAGGCAGCATCATGTAGCTTTCCGTCAGGCTCATTCCTATGCGTTCCCTCGCCTCGAGGAGATCGAGGATGAGCGCTTTGTCGCGATGGTCGGGGCATGCGGGATAGCCGGGCGCGGGCCTGATGCCGCGGTATCGGCCGTGCCTGAGGTCCTCGGGGGCCTGGACCTCGGGAGCCGGAGAGTCGGCGGCCGAGTAGCCCCAGATGCGTCGCCTGACGTCCTCGTGGATCTTTTCGCCCAAGGCCTCCGCGAGCCGGTCGCAGAGGATCTCGGCCATGATGACGCTGAAATCGTCGCCGGCCGCCTTGAAGGAT
>CAWHFT010000101.1:0-18095 GCA_963828175.1 uncultured Spirochaetota bacterium | reverse complement strand
ATTCTCGTTCGCTATCTCAGAATGCCCCTGAAGGCCGCGATGCGTTCGCGCAGCGCGGCCATGTCCTTTCCTCTTCTTGACCACGAAAGGATTGTCCTCGGGGCAGCCGATGACAGCGCGCATCTCGGCCGCGTCGCGGAAGGTCGCCATGCGGAACCGGTTCGTGTAGTCCTTGGCGCGGGTAGCGAAGACCTGGGCTTCCACCTTGCCGGAAAGCGAGGCGAGGTCGCCCAAGGCCGTGGCCAGCAGCTCCCTCGCTCCCGCCGCCGCCGAGCCAGCATGGGCCGCGTAGAGCCAGCGCAGCACGGACCAGGCGTGGGCGGCCTTGTCGGCCGGATACTCCCGGGCGAGACGGCCATACTCGGCGTGCATCGCGCGCCAATCAGCGAGCTCCCCGGCGCGCGCCCTCGCGAGCAGAGCCTCGACCTTGGCGGCGGGAACGAGCTGGCCGCCCAAGTTCTCCCAAGCGGAGCCGGTCACGGCGCTCTGGATCGGATGAGCATCGAGGGCGTCGAGAGCCATTTTCGACTCCGAGGCCGTGCCGAGATATTCGATGACGGCGTTGGCGGCGTACCAGAGCAGCATCTCGCGGTAGGCGGCGATGGCCCGGCGCGGCCGCTTGAGCGCGACCTTCCTCGCGGAGTTCTCGATGAGCCGTGCCGGAAGCTCGAGGAAATCGGGGTCTTCGCCCTCGGCTCCCGCCCCCGGCGAGGCGCGCAGCCATTGCTCGATGAGGCCGACGGCCTCGAGCATCTCGTCGGCGGTGTCGGGCGCGAATGGCGAGAACTCGATGGCCTGCGCCTTGACTGCCCGTTTGTCTCGGGACAAGAGCTTGCTTTCGTTGCGCATGAGGGCGTACAGGTTGTACGACCACCAATAGGCCGGCACGAGGACGAGGCGGTCCCGCGACTGGTCGTCGTCGACGAGGCAGAATGGGAGCGGGAGATCGATCTCGTGGCGATACGTGCCCTTAGAGAGAAGGCAGTAGGAGGCGAAGCGGGAAGAGTGCTTCACCGAGGACGAGAGCCCCGGCCAGAAGCCGCGGCCCGCCTCGATCTCCCCGTCGTTCGCTCGCGAGTTGTGGTTCGAGCCGATCGTCGCGCCGGCCGCGATGTTCGACTGGCCGCGCACGAGAGCGGCGATGAGGAAGCTCGTGTTGTGGTGCTGCTCGTGGCCCGGGAAGATGAGGTTGTTGAGCATCTCGCAGCAGGAGACTGTCGAATTGTCGCCGAGCACCGAGTGGATGAGCCTCGCCCCGTACTTGAGCGAGGAGTTGGGCCCCAGCACGAAACGCACCGCCTTGCAGCCGTAGAAGATCCTGCAGCCCCGGCCGACGATCCCATTGACCAGCTCGACGCCCTCGCCGATCTGGGTGCGCTCCTCCTCGCTCGAGAGGATAGTGAGGTTCTTGAGCTTGTTAGCGCCCTTGACATAGGCGGATTCGCCGATGGCCACGTCCTTGACGATGCGGTTGGACTTGAGCACCGAGCCTTTCCCGATGGAGCCGTAGCGTCCGCGCCGGCGGTCGTACATCGCGTCGGTCATCGCCTTGAAGGCGGCGAGGAGCGCGGGGTCGCCGCGTCGCCGGGCCCACAGGTAGGCGTCGGCGCAGGTCATGTCTAGGAAGGGCGGCACTGAGCGGCCGCCGGCCTCGTTCATGAGGTCGAGCTCGACGCGGAGCTCTTCGGCCTCGCCCTCCATGACTATGCCGTTGCCGAACTTGGAGTGGTTGGATACGTGGATCTCGTCGTTGGACAACAGGATGCATCCGTCGCCGATCACGTAGTGCGCGATGTACGAGCAGTCGTGTATGGAGCAATCATCGCCGATGTCGCAGGCCACGATCCGCGAGTCCGTGATCCCCACCGGCGCCACGAGGTCGTGGTGCTCTATCACCTTCCGCCTGATGGAGCCCAGACGCACGAGGCCGGCGAACTCGCAGCCGCGGACCAGCTCTGCGGCGAAGCTCTCGCTGACGCGCAAGAGGCTCCAGTCCTCGCAGCGGTTGCCGTTCTCCACCAGGGCGGCGATCTCGCGGGCCGCGAGACTGCGGTACGACGAAGGTCCGCGGCCGAGCATTGTCTGGAGCTGCAGATCGCGGATTCGGAACTCGTTCTCGCCGGGTTCGAGGAACTCGGGCGGGACGAATCCGGCGCCGTAGGTTTCCTCTTCGAGGATTCTGATGTCGTTCATGAGTGGAACGAGGATATCCCCACGGGTACGCGGGGACAAGCGGGGTATTGACCAATAGACGCCTTTTTGACATGGTAGGCCATGAGTTCCCGGGAATCGACCATAGACGTACGCCTAGTTCCCGATGTCGACAGGGTGGCCTTTGACGCCTTGCCCCTCCTCGTCGGTGCCGCCGACGCCCGCCGGAACCGCTACGCGATTCAGCTGGCGGACATCCTGGGTAACGCGGGCGAGTTTCAGCAGTACGTCAGCGGCTCGGGGCCCGAGCGTCTGGCCAAGATAGACCGACTTCTGCGTATCTTCCGCGAAAACGTCGAGCTCCTCGTACACAAGACCTGGGTGGAGAAGTCGGAAGAGAAGCCCAAGGAGCGCCTCCTCGAGGACCTGCTCGCCTTCGAGCGCGAGTTCCGCGACGGCGCGATCTGCCCCGCCTTCAAACGCTTCGTCGCGCTCGCCAACTCAATTGCCAGCCTGCTCTTCGGGCACCAGAGCACGGCCGAGGATTTTCTCGCCTACTGCTTCCGCATCGATCCCAAGTTCGGACTCTTCTTCTGGTATGTGAGCGAGCTCGAAAAGCAAGCTCGAGAAGGAGCCAGCGCCGACGAGCTCATGACCGTGGAGACCCTCATCGGCGTTTACGTGCTGTCGAGCTTTTAGCGGCTACGCCTGAGCTGGATTTAAATATACAACCTAAATAAACAATCCTTATTGATTTAGTTATCTTACCAAGTAAGTTCTCCATTATAATACGGCTCGCATTAATGGAGAAAAAATGAATCTATTACGACGGATTCTCTATCGAGACGCCGTGCTAAAAATACCCGAAAAATTATAGATCCAGCACAAACGACAAAGGAGCAGTAATTGAAGCCCCGAAGTATTGCCATCACCAGCGCATTAGCAGTGTTGATTTTTTCATCTCTTGATCTGACTCTGGCCGGATAGCAACCCAGCAATCTACCACTTGGTGATCGATCGATTCTACGACGGCAACTCATCGAATGACTCCCAAGCTGGGCGTCGAAGCAGCAGCTAATTTTCTGGGTGGCGACATTTCCGGCATCAAGTAAAAAATCGATGACGGATCGCTCGTCGACGATGCGCATGGGAAGGGGATGCACGTAAATCAAGTACACTGAGTATACGGAAAGCAATTGGCTGCCCGCTTTTCGGACGTTCCTTTCGTCCACAGCATGGTTGCTTTCACGTGCCGGTCACTGAATCCCAATTTCGACTGACGCGATGAGTCGTTGATCGTCAATATATGAATTCTCGAACTCCCAAAAATCGGTTTCATTGGAATACGAATAGAAGTAGCGAAGCCTCACGCCCCAAAAAAAGCTCCCCGGACCGGGAAAGAAGCGAGCGCTCAGGCTGGCATAGCCTCCGAACCCGCTCGTCATGATTGAGTCGTCGCTAGTTACCGTTCCCACCTGCCCCTGATAGAGTCCACCGGCGGAAATACTCAGCACACACCTCGAGGCAGAGGATCCCAAAGGGATGGAAAATCGCGGACCCAAAAAAAACGCAAAATAGGCAGCTACACTGCCTGATGCAGTGCTATCAAATTCGTTTGACTCTTCCAAGGCGACGGTGTTGCTTTCCAGGGCGTTTGTAATACCAGTTAAGCCAATGAGGCCACCAGCTTCGAATCCGAGATTGGAAGAGGTTCGATATGCGATGGAAAATTCGCCCTCGGCACCGTCGGTCCAAAGGCCTGCGACCCCGCCCATCGTATGCACGTATCCCATCCCTCCGGCAAAGTCGAAACCTTGGGAAGAAGCGGCGCCGGTCGTCAGATTTTCAGTGGCAGCGCCGATCGTCAAATTTTCTGTTGCTTTGCCGTCGGCCCAGGTTCCGGTCAGGACCTTCCCGTCTTGCTGAACTTGATAAATGACAGGGGAACTGTCGCCCCAGTCGACGGTCATGACGTCTCCCTCAAGCTTTCCGGTGCCGACGAATGCAGAGTCGCCGATGTTCCAAGCGAAGCTGTAATCCCCGTCGGGCTTGATGGCGACGACGCAGGTGCCCCAATATGACGAGCCATCGGCGTTCTTTCCGACTACTTGGTAGCTGCCGCCTATGCCCGCAGGATTGACGGAAGTGTTAGGGGTGCCGGCGGTGGAACTCGCGCTTGGAGGACTGGGACTGGCGGTGGGAGGACTGGCGCTTGCGGATGGCTGCGCCTGATTCTCCGGGATCGCAAAGTCGGCCACGGTCTCGCCGCGAGCCTTCCGCACCAGCCGATCGGCCAGCACGGGGAAGACATCGATGAACCCGTCGACGGAAGTGCTCAGGACTTGATCGCTGATCTCGACGATGCCAGTGCTTACGTCGATGCCCTTCGCGAGAATTAAATATTTATCCGAGAATTTCGCGACGGATGCGAATATGACCTTATTGGCGCCCGCCAACTGGCCGACTTTTGTGGCCTGGCCTTCTGTCAGATTCGAAACGTCGAATTTCTTGCTCCTTGAGAATCTTGTCCAATAGCGCCCGCTCGACGACATGGAATTGGTTGCTGTCGACCAAGGCGCCTTGCAGCATTTCGGTCAGGGTAACCGTATCGATGGTCTCGCCCGACACTCGGGATACCACGTGGAGAACGGCGACTTTCAGATCCTTCATGTCCGCCCACCGCGGCTGGATTGGGTTGCCCGCAGGCTGGGCCGCTGGCTGTGCGAGCGCCTCGCTCTTTTGCTGGGGACTCGGTCCGACTGCCGCCTGCGGAGCGCTGGCGCAGGAAATTGCGACAAGCATCGAGGCGAATGCGCCGACGAGCGCCAAGGGCGTTCGATTTGAACCAAACGTGTTGCAAGCCATGAATCAGCCTAACTCTGACCAGGTCCCGTTGGCATTTTGGCCCACGAACAGCGACGGCCGGGAATATTTCACAGGGTTCCTCCATTTCGTACTGGCTGCGTGCAGCCCGCACAGAAAGCTATTGCAAAAAACGATGGAAAGGATCCCGCTTCTTTCTTTTAAGAATTTCGTAAGGGATCGAGCGTATACTGAAGCATGATTCGCGATTGCCTCGTCATGGCCAAGCCCGGCGGCTCGCGTTGCAACCTCCGCTGCGACTATTGCTACTACCTCGGCAAGGAAGCCGAGCTCGCCTCCGCCAGGTCCGCGCCTGCGTCGTCGGGCCGCAGCCAGTGGCCCATGCCCAAAGCCCTCCTCGAAAGCTATGTCGCGCAACGTATCGACGGCATGACCGGCGGCTCGGTCCATTTCGAGTGGCACGGCGGCGAGCCGACGCTCCTCGGCCTCGACTACTTTCGCCGCGTCGTCCGCGCGCAGCGTCGGCATCTCGGCCCCGGCCGCTCGGTCACGAACGGCATCCAGACCAACGGCATCCTGCTGGACGAAGATTGGGCAGATTTCCTCGCGAGCGAGGGCTTCTCCGTAGGCCTCAGCCTCGACGGCCCGCCCGAGCTTCACGACCGTTACCGTAAAGGCCCGGACGGCTCGTCCACGCACGCCCGCGTCATGCGCGCCCACGGCCTGCTCAAGGAGCGGGGAATCTTCTGCAATCTCCTGTGCGTCCTCCACGAAGGGAACGCCGCGCAGCCCGAGGCTGTCTACGGCTTCTTCAAGGAGATCGGCGCCAAGTATTTGCAGTTCCTGCCCCTCGTGCCGCGCCCCGACCGGTCGGGTACCGTCGTGGGCGGCGCCGCGGCGGCTGCCTCCGGTCCGGAGGCGATCGGCGAGTTCCTCTGCGCCGTGTTCGACCGGTGGCTGGGCCAGGACGTCGGCCGAATGGTCGTGCAGACGTTCGACGAGGCGCTGCGGCCTATCTACGGCGCGCCGCACGCCTTGTGCGTACACCGAGAGACGTGCGGCGACGTGGCCGTCCTCGAGCGGGACGGCAGCTTCTTTGCCTGCGACCACTTCGTCGACGAGGACCATTTGATCGGCAACCTCGTCGAGACGAGCCTCGCCGCGCTCTCGGGTGACCCGAGGATGGAGGCTTTCGGTCGGGCCAAGCGCGACGAGCTGCCCCGGGCATGCCGGGACTGCGAGGTGCTCTCCTCCTGCAACGGCGGATGCCCGAAGGACCGCTTTGTCGCCTCCCGGGAAGGTCCG
The DNA here is from genome assembly GCA_963828175.1 of uncultured Spirochaetota bacterium. Classification (GTDB taxonomy): domain Bacteria; phylum Spirochaetota; class Spirochaetia; order Treponematales; family Rectinemataceae; genus UBA1306. The sequence continues at coordinate 11,816 of CAWHFT010000101.1, read as the reverse complement.
GCGATGAACTACCTCTGCCCGGCCTATAAGAAATTCTTCGTTCACTCGAAGCCCGGCCTCGGCCGGCTGGCCGAGCACATGAAATCGGGCAAGAGCCTGCGGTCGTTCAAGCCCGCTTTCCCCGGTTGACATTGGCCCGCGGCAAGCGTATTTTAGGCCGAGACAATGTACCAGGGTGCTCGGTGGGACCGGGCTGAGAGTGCGGCTGTCAGTCGCTAGACCCGTATAACCTGATCTGGGTAATGCCAGCGTAGGGACGGCGCCGCTAGCGATTCTACCGCCCCTATTTTTAAGGGGTATTTTTTTTGCTCAAAATTTCATGCGCCTCCCGAATGGGGGATCGACCCGGTGCCCGCAAGAGCGTCGGACCCTCGTCTTCAAGGATTACGTCGTGCTCTGGGGGGACTTGGGGATAGGCCTCCTCGTGATGCTCGCGGGCACCTTCCTGGTGCCCGGCCTCGGGCTCGGGAAGGCGCTGCAGGCCATCCTCGTCGGCACCGCCCTGGGCTGCCTGCTACTGGCCCTCGTCGGCATCATAGGGAGCGACACGGGCGAGCCGACGATGGCCCTCCTGCAGGCCCCTCCTCGGCCTGCGCGGCTCCTATATCCCCACGCTGCTGAACATCCTCCAGCTCCTCGGCTGGACGATCTTCGAGTTCATCATCATGGGGGTCGCGACCAACACGATCGTCAAGGAGCTCTTCGGGTTTTCGAACTACCCGCTGTGGACGACCGTCTCGGCGATCATCGTCGTCCTCATGGGCCTGGGCGGCCCCATCGGCTACATCCGGCATTGGCTCGAGAAGTTCGCCGTGTGGGTCGCGCTGGCGACGGGGATCTGGCTCGCCTTCCACCTGCTCTCGCGCTACGACCTGAATGCGCTGATCCTGAAGGCCGGAGACGGCTCGCTGCCGTACTGGCAGGCCGTCGACCTCGTCATAGCCCTGCCCATCTCATGGCTGCCCCTCGTCGCGGACTACAACCGCTTCGGGCGCAGGACGGCGGGGGCCTTCTGGGGCACGGCCCTCGGCTTCTTCGTGACAGGCTCGTGGTTCCTCGTCATGGGAGCCTTCCTGATGCTCGGCGCCAACGTGAAGCAGGAGCCCAAGGACTTCGCGTCCGCCATCGCCCTGATCGCCGGATGGGGCGCCCTGCTGATCCTGCTCGCCGACGAGACGCACAACGCCTGGGCCGACATCTACTCGGCTGCCGTCTCGACGCAGAACCTCTTCCCGAAAGCGAGGCAGCGCTGGCTGATCATCGGCTTCGGCGCGGTCTGCCTGGCGGCGGCGGTGGTCCTCGACATCACCAAGTATCAGGGCTTCCTCTACCTCCTGGGCTCCTTCTTCATTCCGCTCTTCGGCGTGCTGGCGGCCGATTACTTCGTCGTCGGGGGCAGGCGGAAGCCGAGCGAACGGGCCGAGGAGTACAAGCTTCCGAGGGACAACCGGTGGAGGCTCAGGGCCCTCGTCGCGTGGGTGCTCGGCATCGCCGCCTACCATATCGCGAACCCTTCCATCATCGGCTCTATACTGCCTTTCTGGGCCACTCTGTGGCCCCCGAGCCTCGGCCTCGTCGGCGCCTCGCTGCCGAGTTTCGCCCTGTCCTTCCTCGTTTACGTTTTGTCGGGGCCATCCCGACGACAAAAGGAGCAACTTTCATGAGCGTCGATTACGATTCGATCGGATCCTTGGCCGCCGAGCTTCTCGATCGCGCTGCGAGCCAAGGGTCCTCTCATCCATCACATCACCAACTTCGTCGTGATGAACGACACCGCCAACCTCACGCTCGCCTTCGGGGCCTCGCCCGTGATGGCGCACGCCAAGGAGGAGGTCGCCGAGCTGGTCCAAGTCGCGGGGGCGCTTGTGCTCAATCCCGGCACTCTCGAGCCGACCTGGGTCGAGGCCATGCTGATCGCGGGCCGGAAGGCCAGAGACCTCGGGATCCCCGTCGTCTACGATCCCGTGGGCGTCGGCGCGACGAGCTACCGGAACTCGGTAGCCGCGCTGTTCCTCAAGGAGCTGCGCCTGTCTGTCATCCGCGGGAACTCGGGCGAAATCGGCTCGCTCGCGGGCGCGGGCGGGATCGTGAAGGGCGTCGATTCGGTCCAAGGCGTGGCCGACCCCGAAGGCGTGGCCGCCGCTCTCGCGAAGCGCATCGGCGGAACGGTGGCGATCACCGGCAAACGCGACATTCTCTCCGACGGCCTGGTCGTGGCGGGCGTCGACAACGGGCACGAGATGATGAAAGCGATCACCGGCACCGGCTGCATGGCGACGACGGCCGTGGCCGTGTTCTGCGCCGTCGAGAGCGACCGCCTCGCCGCCGCCACGGCCGCGCTGGTGTGCTACGGCATCGCGGGCGAAGAGGCCGCGAAGAACTCGCGCGGCCCCGGCTCCTTCCGGGCCGCCCTGCTCGACGCCGTCTACGCGCTCACGCCCAAGACGATCGAGGCCAAGGCCAAGGCGCTCAGGCTGCGCGGATGAGGATCGATTACTCGCTCTATCTCGTGACCGACGGCGTTCTCGCGCGCGGCCGGAGTCTCGTCGATCTCGTCGGCGCGGCGATCGACGGGGGCGCGACGATGGTCCAATACCGCGAGAAAGATGCGACGACGCGGGCGATGGTCGAGGAGGCTCGGCTGCTGTGCGAGCTCTGCCATTCGCGCAGTGTCCCGTTCATCGTCAACGACCGGCTCGATGTCGCGCTTGCGGTGGACGCGGACGGCGTCCACGTCGGCCAGGACGACCTGCCGGCCGCTCTCGCCCGGCGCCTCATGGGCAGGGGCAAGATCCTCGGGGTCTCGGTCGCGAGCGTGGAGGAGGCGAGGCTCGCCGCCGCCGACGGGGCGGATTACGTGGGAGCGAGCCCGATCTTCGCCACGCCGACGAAGACGGACGCGCCGCCGCCGATCGGGATCGAGGGCTTGCGCGCGCTCGTCGGAGCCGGCAGGCTTCCGGTCGTGGCTATCGGCGGGATCAACGCCACCAACGCCGCGGCCCTCATCGAAGCAGGGGCCGCCGGCCTCGCGGTAGTCTCGGCCATCATTTCCGCCGAAGCGCCCGAATCGGCGGCTCGCGGCTTGCGTACGATAATCGACGAAACGAGAATGAAGCTCAGATGAAAATCGACGAGCTCGGCGAATTCGGACTCATCGAGCGAATACGGCGAAGCCTTCCCGCGTCGGGAAGCGACGTCATCGTCGGTGTCGGCGACGATGTCGCCGTCCTTCGAGGCGAGGGAGAGCGGGTCCTTCTCGCCACCTGCGACGTCCAGGTCGAGGGCATCCACTTCCTCATGGGGGCGACCAGCGCCCGAAACCTCGGCCACAAGGCCCTGGCGATCAACCTGAGCGACATAGCCTCGGCCGCGGGGTCGCCCCGGTACGCTCTGGTATCGCTCGGGCTGCCCGAGGCCTGGATGCCGAGTTCATCGACGGGCTCTACGAAGGGCTGCGCGAGGAGGCCCGGCCCTTCGACGTGGACATCGTCGGCGGCAACATCAGCGGGACCAGGCAGGGAGTCTTCATCGACATCTTCCTCCTCGGCGAGGCGGAGCGGAGCGAGGTCACCCTCCGCTCGGGCGCCAGAGTCGGCGACGCCATCCTCGTCACGGGGAGCCTCGGAGACGCGGCCGCGGGAGTGGCGCTGCTGCTGGACTCCGGCCTGAGCGCCCCGCCCGGCTACCCAGCGCGCGCCAGCTCGCGGCGGGACCGGCCCACCCCGAGGGTTCGCGAAGGCCGGCTCCTGGGTGCCTCGCGGCTCGTCGGCGCGATGACCGACGTCAGCGACGGAATCGCCGGCGACCTCGGGCATATCTGCGAGCGCAGCGGCGTGGGTGCGCGGCTATTCGCCTCGGCCTTGCCCGTCGCTCCCGAGAATCGAGCCCTTGCCCTCGCGGCCCAGGGCGACGAGTGGCATTACGCGCTGCACGGGGGGGAGGATTACGAGCTGCTGTTCACGGTCCGTCGATCCGAGGCCGAAGCTATCGCCGCCCGGATCTACGGCGAGACGGGGACGCCCGTCGCGGTTATCGGCGAGGTGCTCCCGCCCGAGCGCGGATCGGAGCTCGAACTGCCCGACGGCCGCGTCGTCCCGCTGGCCCCGCTCGGCTGGGACCATCTGAAAGCTGCGAAAAAGGAGGCTGGAAGATGAGGCGAGCGTTGACCATCGCGGGCTCCGATTCCGGAGGCGGCGCTGGCATCCAGGCGGACCTCAAGACGTTCGCCGCTCACGGCGTGTTCGGCGTCTGCGCGATCACCGCGCTGACCGCACAGAACACGATTGGCGTCCAGGGCGTCTTCGAGGTTCCGCCGAGCTTCGTCGGACTCCAGATCGACTCGGTGGCGGGCGATATCGGGGCCGACGCGGTCAAGATCGGCATGCTCTCCAGCGCCGCGATCATCGAGACGGTGGCAGCCAAGCTGGTGGAGCATTCCCTCGGGCCGGTCGTCCTCGACCCGGTGATGGTTGCCAAGGGAGGCGATCCGCTGCTCCGCGGAGACGCTAAGGAAGCGCTCGTTACTATCCTGCTCCCCCATGCCGCGATCGTGACGCCCAACGTCCCAGAGGCCGAGATCCTGTGCGGCTTCCCGATACCCGACGCCGAGGCCATGCGCCGGGCGGCGCGCTTCATCCTCTCGCTGGGACCGAAGGCGGTCATCGTCAAAGGCGGGCATCTCGACGGCTCCGGAGAGAGCGTGGATGTCTTTTTCGACGGGAGCGATTACCGGGAGTTCTCGGCACCTCGAATCGCGTCTAAGAACACCCACGGCACCGGCTGCACCTTTTCCTCGGCGATCGCCGCGGCCTTGGCACTCGGCTGCCCTCTGGGCGATGCCATCGCCTCGGCCAAAGCCTACGTCAGCCGAAGCATCGCCGCCTCCGTCGACCTCGGGATAGGCCACGGCCACGGGCCCATGAATCATTTCAGTTTATGAGACGTCGGCTGGGTGCAGGGCCTCCTCTCGCTGGATAGGTCAGGCGATTCGCGGATCTCCAAGAAGGCCGCGCTCGAGCAGCGCCCCGACGATCGCCGAAACGTGCTCCTCGTTCGCGTCGTTGTCCATGGTGGTGAACAGGTTCTCGCTCTTCGAGAGAATGCGGAGGATCGAGCCTCGGTCGCCGACCTCGATCTCGATGGTGACCGTCGAAAGCGGAATGCGATTCTTCCGGGACTTCCTGGCTCCCATCTCGCCGTCGAGCGGCATAGTCTGATATTCGATCCCTGTCTCGTCCTCGAAGCTTTGGGCGAGGTACCGGTCGGGGAAGAGCAAGCTCTCGCAAATGCTTTTCATGACTGCGCGCAGCTCCGCCGGCGGTTGCGCGATGCTTCCGCGGTAACGGCATTCGAGGGAGAGAGCGTTCGACTCGAGCCCTTCGACTTTGGGCGGCAGGGTGGCCTTCTTCCTATTCAGGGCCCTGATGAGTGGCAAGAGGGCGAGCACCGCCATCGTGATGACGGGCCTGGAAAGTGAGTTCAGGTGGGGGAAGCCCGTCCCTTTGATGAGGCCATAAAGCCAGAGGCCCCCGACCACGAGGGCGGAATAGAAGACGAAGTATATGAAGTAGCGAATGTACTTCATGGCGAGTTCGGGATGCCCCCGACTGTCGCGTCCGCTCATGCCGCTATTTTAGCACGGCGACCGGGATTTTGGCCTAAAGCTTCCTCCACGGCACCGTCACCGGCTTGTCGCGAACGGGTAGGGACGCCCGGTAGTCGTTGATGTAGACCTTGTATTTGCCGCCCAGCTTGACGTCGATGCCGATTAGGCCGCCCGGATCGCCGAGGGTGCCGCGGGCCATGTGGCCATAGGGGACGGCTTGGTTGCTGGTATAGCCGTAGTGGTAATCGTCCGGCGCCTCGACGAGGCGGGCGTAGAAGACGTAAGTGCCCGGCTTTTTCAGGCTGATGGTGATGCTCGGAGTGTGCGGGTCGTAGGGGAAGGACTTAGTCTCCCCGGAGGCGACCTCTTGCGCATAGACGCTCGCTGCGAACGTATTGTCGCCGCCCGCCTGGTCGAACTTGACGACGACCTGGGCGGTCTTCGGCCCGAGGCCCAGCACGCCGCACCCGGTCAGGACCAGAGCGGCCGATACCAGGACGCATGCCCTGATTCGGGCGCTTCCATTTGCGAAAAACATGATGTCCTCCTATTTGAAATAGATGCATTTCGATGGGTCGAAGATGCGGGCGGCTGCGTTATTATTGTAATTATGGAAGACATCGCCGGGGCTTTGGGCGATCTGATGCGCTCGCGTTCCGCCTGACCAACGACTCCGAGCGGCGAAGGACCTCGCACAGAGCTGCGCCCTGGTCGCACTTGAGAAGCGCGAGCAGCTCCGGGACCCGACGCTCCTCCTGCCCTGGATGAGGAGGATCTGCGTCAATCTTTTCCTGCAAGAAGAGCGGCGCCTGGCGGCGTCGCCCCGTACTGTCGATCGAGGCCCTGATGGCGCCTGGAGGACGAAGGCCGGAATCTCGAAATCCCCGACGAAGGGCCGCTTCCCGCGGAGCTGGCCGAAGTCGACGAGAGCGTGCGCGAGTATCCGCGATCTCTGCTTCGCGGCGATGGTCCACCGCCTGACCCTCCACCAGCGCGTCGTCTTCGCGCTCGTCGAGACGTTCGGCCTTTCGATCGCGGAAGCGGCCGAGACCGCCGAGCTCTCGATCTCCGCCGCCAAGGCCCTTCTCGGCCGGGCTAGGCGACACGTGATCGCTTACTTCGAGACGACGTGCGGCCTGATGGCCAAAGGCAATCCCTGCGAATGCCTCATCTGGAAGAACATCATCAACGACCGCGTCCTTCTCCGGGAGGAAGCGAGGCGACGCGGCATAGAAGCCGATTTCGGGGACAAGAACCTGCCTTCGCGCGAGGGTATGGAAAACAGGGAACGAATTCTCGCCATGTTCAGGCATCTGCCCCCGCGGCGCCCGGACGCCGCCTGGTTCGACCGGATGCTCGGCTTGATCGAGGCTCGATAGGCGGTCGATATTCTGTTCTAAGCATCCACGGGATGCGCGGCCTCCCGACGAACTATATGCTCACCCCAACATTCGCGCTGATGACGAAGTTGTTCGCCGGCACGTTGTAGGCGGGATGTGTTTCTCACCTGCTTATCTCTTCGAGCTCGCGATTCTTGGTCTCCGGAAGGAAGATGAGGACGATGACCGCGCAGAGGAGGGGGAAGAGGCCCATGAGGCCGACCGCGGGCCCGACGCCGCTGGAGGGGGCGCCTCCCGGGCCGCCGTCGGCGCTCGCGAAGAGGCCGGCGATGAGCCCGACCATCGTCGGGGCCAGCACCATGCCCAACCGACCCAAGGTGTTGTTGGTCCAGGCGGCGGCGGACGCGCGCAGGCGCGTGGGAAAGAGCTCGGCGGTATAAGTGGAGCAGAGGGTGAGGTAGCTCGTGGCGAAGAAGATGAGAACGACGAGCGAGGCGGCCATCAGGAGCGGCGCGGGCGGCGAATTGAAGGCGGCGAAGGTCGCTACGGCGCCCACGCCGAAGAAGAGGACGCAGGTGGGCCTGCGCCCCCATTTGTCCATCAGCTTGCCCGCGGCGATGAAGCCCGAGAGCCCGATGGTGTAGGAGATCGCCACGATGAGACTGACCTGGCCCGCGTTCAAGCCTCGGTCGCCCATCGCGAAGGTCGTCCAGAAGGTGAGGATGGGCGTGTAGCCGAGGTACATGAAGAGCCAGAGGAAGGCGATTACCACGAGATTGCGGCGGTACTTTCCGCGGAGGATCTCGGTCCACGCGGGTTTGTCGGCTTGTGAGGCGCGGTACTCGGCGTAGCGCTTGGTCTCGCGCACGCTGCGGCGTATGAAGAACACGATGACGAGCGGCACTATGCCGACGAGGTACAGCGCCCTCCATCCCAGCGAGACCTTGGCGACTATCGGAAAAATCGCGCTGCCCACGATGCCGCCGACGCCTGCCGCGGCCTGCACGATCGAGATGCCCACGCCTCGCTGGGCGGCGGGCAGCTCCTCGGCGATGATGACCGTCGAGATGCCCCACTCCGCGACGAGGAAGACGCGGGCGAGGAACTGCATCGCGACGAAGCCGTAGATGCCCGTGCTGGCGGCGGTGAGCGCGGTCGCCGCGGTGTAGCCGAGGACCGTCCACATCAGCATGGCCCGGCGTCCGAAATAGTCCCCGAGCCTCAGCACGAAGAACGCGACGATCGTGCCGATAGCGATGGCCGAAGCGGCGAATCCCGCCTGGAGGATGCTCAGCGAGAACTCTTTCTGAAGATAGGGGAGGACGAGGTTGAGGATGATGAAATCGTAGCCTTCGAAGAAGCTCGCCGTCGATACGAGGAGTATCAGGAAGATGTGGGATTTTTGCAGGCGCCCGGCGTCGCGCATCGCTGCAGTCTAGACTGCCTGGTTCGCGAGAGCAAGATCAATGCCCGTCTAGGCCTCCTTTAGACGAAGAATTTTAGCATGAAATAAATAGAAAGATACGGTAATATGACCCAGGCGCAGGAGGACGCGATGAAGCCTAAGACCTTCTTGTTTTCGCTGGCTATATTATTCCTGTCAATGTTAGGCGCATGCGACACCTATAATCCTATACCGGTGACCGGAATTTCCATCAGCCCTTCCACGATGACGCTCGCTGCGCCCGGAGCGTCTGGAGCTGAAAGCTTTTTGACGGCGACAATAACTCCAGCGAGTGCAACCTATCAGAATCTGGTTTGGACGAGCAGCGACCCCGCGGTCGCGACAGTCTCGATCTCCGGTTTTTTGCAGGCGGTGGGGGTCGGAACCACGACCATCACGGCGACCGTTGTCCCTGGAGACGGAACGGGATCTGCCACCTGTCAAGTCACCGTTCAGTGATTCTCTTATTGTGCATGGTAGGTGGGGGAATGCGTAAAAAACCGCGACTTGCAACGATCGTGTTCACTCTGATGCTGTGTCTCGGCCTCGGTTCGCGGAATCTCATGGCGGATGACAGTTCGCCTGTCGCATCGAATGGGTCCGATCCGTTATTGCTCACGACGGATATCAGCCTCGACTTTGAATATACCTATCGCAGCGCCGACGAGCTCGTGGAGCCCTACGCGATACAGAGCGGCATCGACATTACGCGGGACTATCTCGATCAGTCTCCATTCGCGACCCTCAGTTGGAATTTCGGGCGAAAAGAAGGCTTCAGTGTCGCTATAGGGGCCCAGTTCAGGCGGGAATTCAATCCATCCGTCGACGGCGGCTACTTCACGCCGACCAACTGGCCGGTCATCGGGGGGCCGAGCACGCCCATCGCCTTCGATTTCCATTTTCTGACGCTCGGCGTTCTGCGTTGGAACAGTCCCAACCTCGCTATCGAGATCGGCCGCGACAAGCCGGACTATGGAAGCGAGCTCGAGGGGACCATCCTGCCCTCTGCCCGCCTGCCCTTCCTCGATGCGTTCCGTTTTCGCGACGACCTCGGCCCCCTGCGGATAGATTGGATGATCGCGACTTTGCAGGAGGTCCGATCGTGGCAAACCAACGGCGACCCCAGCTCTCCTTATGACGTGGATCCGAACGAGGGCCTGGGGGGACCCGAATACTACGGCTTCTACAACGACACCAATCCGTCTACCGTGATCGAGGCCCTGCACCATTTTTCCTGGAATTTCGGCAACTTAGTCCTTGGAGCGGGCGATAACATAGTATATGCGCGGCGAAACAACTATTTTCTCATAACGGATTTTCTTCCGGTCGTCTCGTGGCACCAAACCCAGAGCCTCTCCAACGCCATCACGGTACTCATCGACGCAGTCTGGCGTCCGGCAGAAGGCCTGACCATTGCGTGCAACCTGGGCCTCTCGGCCTTTAACCCGAGCTTTCTAGGCATCTCGGACACTTCCGTTCCCACCAACCCTGCCTGTGTCCTCGGCGCCCATTACGATGTTCCGACGCAGGCCGGGCCGCTGTCCACGTATTTGGAAATGGGCTACACGGGAACTATCTGGGGCAATTTCAGCGGAGTGGGCAATTCCCCCGGCGACGTCGACCCCCTGGCGCGCGAGCAGTATCGCTTGATGATGGATTCGGGCGCCGCCCTCATCCCTTTGACGAGCCCCTATGGTCCGGGCGCGACCTGGCTGTCCGCGAAAGCCTCGATCGCCATTATAGGAACGACGCTCAAGGTCGGTACGAATATCCTGGTCCTCTCCAAGAATACGATCGCAAACCTTATCGATACTCCTTACGACTCGACGGCCGATGACGGCCCGCGCGAGCTCTTCATTTCGGCAGCCTTTCCCATCAGCTATCGCATCGGGCCTTTCGAGTTCTATACGGCCCCTACGCTCTGCGCGCGCGACAGCACGGTGTGGTACGAGCAGACGATCGGCGGTAAGTATGTATTCCATCGAGACACAAAGATCGGGGATTAGTCTCTATTCTCAATAAACTATAAGCTGACCTTGTCAGCGCTTCGCTGGCCCGATACCATGACTTTACACGCTCAAAAGTGCGGAATATCGTGACCCCGAATAGAAGTATCTCAGCCGTCGAATGAATGTATCTCAGACGGCGTTTAAGAATAACTCTGCCACAAAACCAATGTATACCAGTCAGTCTGCAAAAGTTTCTCAATCGTCGAAAAAGAATCAGTTGAGAATCCCTCCGTCTCCACTGATGATTTCCTCCGCGGTAACTTGAGCTGGCGAGCATGACTTATTCCCGTTGGATCCCATGCCCTTTAGTTGGCCCCGATCCCCCCAGGCATTCGCCAGTTTCTGTCCAACTCCATGTGTTTCAATTTGAAGCGTACCAGCATAGACATAGAATCTTTCAATTTGTATCCATAAATATTTTAAATTTGGATAGAAAACATTATTACCATGGTTTAAAATACAACCATGAGAAAGCCCCTGTATCTCCTGGCTGCCTGTGCCGCTTTTTTCTGCGCCGTCGCCCTGTGGGCTGCGCCGACCGAAAGCGAGACCCGGCAAGCCATCATCCAAACCGCGCAATCCTTCAAAGGCGTTCCGTACGTGTATGGCGCCGAATCGCCTCGGGCCTTCGATTGCTCGGGCTTCGTCCAATACGTCTATGCCCGCGCGACCGATATCAAGATTCCGCGGGACTCGAAGGGCATGTGGGCCGCGGGGACTCCTATCGACAAGAGCGCGGTCGAGCCGGGCGATATTTTCGTCTTCGACACGGTGGGCGGCGGCGGGCCGAGCCATGTCGCGATCTACCTGGGCGGCGACTCGATGATCCACGCGATATCCGAGGGGCCGCAGACGGGCGTCGTGGTCTCGCCGATCAACGACCGCTATTTCGGTCCTCGAATGATAGGCGCCCGGTACTTTATCGTTTCGCTGGTTTCGGCCGCTCCGCGTCCAAACCGGCAGCTCCCTCGACCGTCGCCGTGTCGCCTGCTGCTGCGCCCGCGCCCAAACCGGCCGTGCCTGCGGCTGTCGCCACAACGCCGGCTGCCGTTCCAGCGCCCAGACCGGCCGCTCCAACGCCGCAACCGGCCGCTGCCGTCGCCGTGGCGCCGGCTGCCGCTCCCAGCGCGCCAGAGCAGGTCGTCTCGCAGGTCGGCTTCGTCCTTAAGGACGACGCCCGAAGTCTTCATGGACAAGATCCCGGCCGCCACCGGGACGGCCATCGCCTTCACGATCACCAATGGGACGGGAAAGACAGGACTATTCCACGTTTTCTTCTATAAAGCCGACATCGATTTCAGCAAAACCAAGATCCTGCGCGAGGATCGGCAGGAGATTCCCGTAGGCGGCAGCGTCGAGATCGCGCCCTACCTCTTCACCGAGCCCGGCGTCTATCGGCTCAACGTGAGCAATACATC
>CAWHFT010000100.1:0-13448 GCA_963828175.1 uncultured Spirochaetota bacterium | reverse complement strand
GGCAGGGAAATCTGCCGTCCCACCAATCCCCATTGCCCCGAATGCCCGATGAACGAGGTGTGTGAGTACCGGAAGACTATTTCTCCGTGACGTCGACGAAAGCCGCAGGCAGGCTCACGACGAAGCGCGCGCCGCCGAGCTCCGAGTCGCCGACCTCGATGCGGCCGCCGTGCGCCTTCGCGATCTCGGAGGCGATTGCCAGCCCGAGGCCGCGGCCGCCCAGTCTTGCGAACGCGATCGGTCGAGGCGGTAGAACCGCTCGAAGATGCGTTCGCGCTCGGGCGCCGGTATGCCCGGGCCCGAATCCTCGACCGCGAAGCGGACGAACCCCCGCTCCTCTCCGACGCTCACCCGGACCTGGCTTCCCGAGGGGCTGTATTTGATCGCGTTGGAAATGAGGTTGTAGACGACCTCGCCGAGCCGGAGGTGGTCCGCGACGAGTCCATGGCCGCTCGCCGCGCCGTCTTCTACGGACAGCTCGATCCGCTTCGCGCCGGCCTGCGACGCGAACAGCGAGACGGCCTTCCGCGCGATGTCCAGGGGATCGACCGGTCTCAAGTCGAGCTCGAGCTCTCCCGATTCGATCGTCTCGAGCTCGCCGAGGGCGTCGATGAGCCTCGACAGTCTCACGGTCTCCTCGTGCATGGACTCGAGGGTCGCGATGTCGAGCGGATAGACGCCGTCGATCATCGCCTCGACGCTGCCCTGGATCAGAGTCACGGGCGTGCGCAGCTCATGCGCGGCGTCGGCGATGATGCGGTTCTCGGCCTCCTCGAGCCTGCGGAGCTCCTTGGTCATCGCGTTGAAGAAGGCCGAGAGCTCGGCGATCTCGTCCTTTCCCCGTATCGCGACGAAGGCCGAGAGATCGCCCGCGGCCACCCTTCGGGCGGCGGTGTTCGGCGTCGCGCAGGGACCGGTCACGCGGGCCGCGAAGAGGAGGCCCATGAAGAGGGCGATCAGGCTCGCTCCGAGGGTGGCCCAGAGGATCGATCCGGCCGCCGACGCGAGGAAGACCTCGTTGATGCCGGTCAGCGAGGAATCGACCATCGAGCCGACGAGGACCGTCCCGACCTGCGCGAAGTCGACGGTTATATCGACGCCATCGGCGAGATCCAGGGCCGGGTGGACGGACCGAGCAGGCTCCCGGAAGTGTCGGCGACGACCACCCCGCGAAGGTCGGCAACCGCGATGCGGTCCGAGGAGAGGTTCCGAATCGTTTCGTAGGGGTAGGCGGCGATAGCGGCCGCATCGCCCCCAGAGAATCCGCCGTCTCCGACCCGCGCATGCTGTTGTCGAGAGACAGGAACAGCTGCTTCGGGATATCGGAGAGGAAAGTCTGGACCCCTTCCCAGCCGTGATGAGCCGAATAGTACTTGCTTAGGATAGTGGCGTAGAATCTTCGCCTTGGCGGCATCACCGGAAAACACGAAACTACGGAAGAGGTTCTCCGTAGTCGAGCGGACGAGCGCCAGGGACGCGGCCGATCCGATCAAGATGGCAGCGCAGAACAGCAGGGAGAGGCGGACCCTAAGCCGCATGGGCCGCTCAGGAACCTGTACCCGACTCCGCGCATCGTGCCTATGTACTTGGGGTTCTCGCTGTCGTCCCCGATCGCCTTGCGGATGTTCTTGATATGCGCGTCGATCGTGCGCTCGTAGCCCTCGTAGCATGCGCCGACGGCCCGCTCTCAGTATCTCGAGGCGGGTCCATACCCTGCCCGGCTCGCGCATGAGGAGGCAGAGTATGTCGAACTGGATCGCGATCAGGCTCACCGACCTGCCGGCGACAGTCGCGCTGCGCTTCCTGAGGTCGAGCGCCACGTCGCCGCTCGCGAGCGCGCCGTCGGCTTTGCCCGCCGCGAGCTCCCCGCCTGGGCTGCGCCGGAGCACGGCTCGTCCGCGCGCGACGAGCTCCCTCGGGCTGAAGGGCTTCGCGACGTAGTCGTCCGCGCCGAGCTCGAGGCCGACGACGCGGTCCACCTCGTCCGCTTGGACCGTGAGCAGGATGATCGGCACGGTCGAGCTTCTGCGGGCTTCCCGCGCGACCTCCAGGCCGTCCATCACCGGCATGTTGATGTCGAGGACGAGGCAATCGGGCGCCTCGCTCTTGAAGAGAGAGGGCGCCCGAAAGCCGTCGAAGGCGAGGATAACCTCGAATCCGGCCGCCTCGAGGTAGCTGCCCACCATCTTGGCGATCTTCTCCTCATCGTCGGCGACGAGTATTTTCGCGGGCATGCCGTCCTTAATTAATTGCTACCACTTCGTAGCCGACTTCGGCCACAGCCGCCTTTAGGGCCGCGTCGTCGAAGCCGCCGCCCGTCACGACGGCGCTCTTCTTCTCGAGGCTCACGTCCGCGCTCTCGACGCCGGACACGCCGGTCAAGGCTTCCTTGACGTGCGCGGCGCAATGGTTGCAGCTCATCCCCTCGATGGAAAGCGTCTTCTTCATACACTACCTCCCGCAAACGTTAATGCAATTCGCCGAAGGCGAACCATACAAACAATTTCCTTGCATTCTCGCGTAAGAATTACGCGATGGACTTGAAGCCCTTTAGTCGCAATGCGTTCGTCAGGACGGAGACCGAGCTCATCGACATCGCGGCCGCCGCGAGGATGGGGTTGAGCAATGGCCCGCCGAAGGCGTACAGGATGCCGGCAGCTATGGGTATGCCGAGCACGTTGTAGCCGAAAGCCCAAAACAGATTCTGCTTGATGTTTCGTATAACGGTTTTCGACAGCTTGATCGCCGCGGCCACGTCCATGAGGTCGCTCCTCATGAGGACGATGTCGGCGCTCTCCATGGCCACGTCCGTGCCCGAGCCGATGGCAATCCCGACGTCGGCTTGTGCGAGCGCGGGGGCGTCGTTGATGCCGTCGCCGACCATCGCGACCTTCCTGCCCGCCGCCTGCAGCTTTTTCACTTCGGCCGACTTGTCCTGCGGCAGGACTTCGGCTAGAACCGAGTCGATGCCGACCTGCTTGGCTATCGCTTCGGCGGTCCGCCACGAATCGCCGGTGATCATCGCCACGGAGATGCCCATCTTGTGCAGTGCCGCGATCGCCTTAGCGCTGGATTCCTTCACGGGGTCGGAGACGGCGACGAGGCCGGCGAACTTCCCGTCGACCGCTATATACATCGGGGTCTTGCCCTCGCCGGAGAGGCGGTCGACGTCGGCCCCCGCGCCGGCCAGGGCCGACGGATCCACTCCCTGGGCGAGGAGGTGCCTGGCGTTGCCGAGCAGCACGCTCCTGCTCGCTATATGCGCGATGATGCCGTGGCCCGGAACGGAGTCGAAGTCGGTGGCTTCCACGAAGTCCGCGCCCCGCTCGGCGGCCGCGCGGAGGATCGCTTCGCCCAGCGGGTGCTCCGAGGCCTTTTCGGCCGAGGCGGCGAGCGACAAAAGCCCAAGTTCGTCGAGTCCGAGCGATCCGAGCTCCGGAAAGGCGACTATGTCGGTCAGCTCGGGCCGGCCCTTCGTGATCGTGCCCGTCTTGTCGAAGACGATCGTGTCGATTTTGTGCGCCGTCTCGAGGGCTGCCCCCGACTTGATCAGCACTCCATGCTCGGCGCCCTTGCCGGTGCCGACCATGATGGCCGTGGGGGTGGCCAGTCCCAGGGCGCAGGGGCAGGCTATCGTCAGCACGGCGACGAAGACGGTGAGCGCGAAGACGGCGGTGTGCCCCAGGATAAGCCACGTTCCGGCGGTCGCGAGCGCGATGCCGAAGACGATGGGCACGAAGATGCCGGAAACGACGTCGGCCAGCTGGGCGATTGGCGCCTTCGAGCCCTGGGCGTCCTCGACGAGCTTGATGATCCGCGAAAGCATCGTATCCGCGCCGACCTTAGTCGCCCGGAAGGTGAAGCTGCCGTTCCCGTTCATGCTCGCGCCGATTACCTCGGACCCGACGCCCTTCTCCACGGGAATGCTCTCCCCCGTGATCATGGACTCGTTCACCGCGCTGTGGCCGCCGACGATGACGCCGTCGACCGGAATCTTCTCGCGGGCCTGACCAGATGGCGTCGCCGGCCTCGACCTCGTCGATCGGAATCTCGATCTCGACCCCGTCGTGGACGACGGTGGCCGTCTTCGGCGCCAGCCCCATCAGCTTCTTTATCGATTCCGAGGTGCGGCCCTTGGTGACCGCCTCCAGCGACTTGCCGAGGAGGATCAGGGTGATGATGACGCCGGCGGTCTCGAAGTAGAGGCTCTCGACCGCTTTGAGATTGCCGGCCGCGATCTGAAATACCGAATAGACGCTGTAGAGAAAGGCCGCCGACGTGCCCATCGCGATGAGACTGTCCATGTTCGGCGAGAGCCGGAGTATCGCCCTGTAGCCGACGAGGTAGAAGCGGTAGCCGGCAGCGATGACCGGAAGGACCAGGGTCAGCTCGAGGAGCGCGTATCGCAGCGGGGCTTCCATCGGGCTGAGGGCTGAGGGGAGCGGCAGCCCCAGCATCGCTCCCATCGCGACATACAGCAGCGGAAGCGAGAAAGCGGCCGAGACCGCGAACTTCGTCCACAGTACCCTGATCTCGCGCTCCTTGGCCGCCTTGTGCTCGTCGGTCGCAGTGCCAGCGGCGCCGCCATGCCCGGAGATGGCAAGGGGCGTGTAGCCGGCTTTCGCGATCGCGCGTTTGATCTCGGACATGCGGACCGCCGCTGGGTCGTATTTTACTGACGCCTTTTCCGTGGCGAAATTGACCGCAACCGAATCCACGCCGGCGACCTTGCCGACGACGCGCTCTATCGTCTTCGCGCAGGCGGCGCAGGTCATTCCGCCGATGGGAATGGCGACCTCTTTCGCCTCGCGGTCGTCCAGCGCCTCATAGCCCGCCTTGGCGACGGCCGTCTTGATCTCGGCGACCGTGAGTTTTCCCGCCTCGAACTTTACGAGGAGCTTCTCGGTCGTGAAATTGACCGCCGCCTCCTCGACGCCGGGCAGTTTCTTGACCGCTCTCTCCGAGGCCTGCGCGCACGCCGCGCACGTCATGCCCTTTATTTTCAGCTGCAGTGCTTGCACCATTGGTTGCTTCCTCAGTTAAGGTACTTCTCGAGGATCATCGAGATTTCGTCGATCTTCTCGCTGCCGTCCTTGGCTTGTATCGCCTCTGCGACGCACGTGTTCATGTGCTGCTTGAGAATGATCAGGTTCGCCTTCTTGAGGAGGGCTATCGACGCTGAAATCTGGTTTGCGACGTCGATGCAATAGCGGTCCTCGTCGACCATCCTCATGATGCCGTCGATCTGCCCGCGAACCGTCTTCAAGTGCGCCAGAGCCTTGGTACTCTCGCAACTGCTATGATCCATGTTTCTAACCTCGACCCCCTCCCGGAGGGGGAGGGTATACGCAAATATAGTCCTCAGGGCGGCTCTGGTCAAGACAAAATCCGCCCGCAGTGTGAACCTGCGCGAGCCTTCCTTGGCTTTTATAGTTGACGATTTCATGTAGTTTTTATATACTGAACCATATGGTTCAGTATGACCTTGATACGTCCTTTTCCGCTCTTTCGGATCCCACCCGGCGCGGAATCCTCGAGCGGTTGGGCCACGGTCAGGCCTCGATCAGCGATCTCGCGATGAGCTTCGCCATGACCCTGACCGGTATCAAGAAGCATCTGCTCATCCTCGAGGAGGCGGGGCTCGTTTCCACGGAGAAAGTCGGGCGGGTCCGGTACTGCAGGCTGGGATCGAACCGATTGGATACCGAGACGTTTTGGATTGAAGAATACCGCCGGATGCTGGAAGCCCGGCTCGATAGCCTGGGCGATTTCTTGGACTCGACCTCGACCCGCTAAAGTTTCGAGGTCGCGAAAGGAGAGCGTTCATGAGCACGCAGATAAAGGAGCCTTCGGTAGCCGCGAAAGTGACCATGCCCAAAGACCGCGAAATCCGCATCGAGCGCGTATTCGAGGCGTCTCGTCGGCGAGTATGGCAAGCCTTCACCGATCCCAAGTTGCTGGCGCGGTGGTGGGGTCGCGGCAACGAAGTCGTCATAGAAAAACTCGAGGTCCGGCCCGGTGGCCACTGGCGCTTCGTCGAGCGAACCGCCGACGGCGATCAGGGCTTCGAAGGCCGCTTCGGCGAGATCAAAGAGCTCGAGCGCATGGTGCGGACTTTCGAATGGGACGGCATGCCGAGCCACGTAATGCTGGAGACCGTCACCTTCGAGGAGCTCGGCGAGGGGCGCACGAAGGTGATCACCGTTTCGCTCGCGCACACGAACGAGGATCGCGACGGCCTCATGAGCATGGGTATGGCCGAGGGCCTGAACCAGAGCTACGCCGCTCTCGACGCCCTGCTCGCGAAAGGATAAGGGCAGATAAGTAAGATTCACCACGGAGCCGAAGGCCTAGCGAAGCGTTAGACACGGAGCGTTTTTTGGAGATCACGGAGAAGTCTTCTTCTCCGTGCCCTCCGTGGTGAATCTCAACTGCAGCCTGTCGTACTCCCGCATGTTTCGCATTTCAGGCATGTGCCGTTGCGGACGAGCGTGAGGTGGCCACAGACCGGGCAGGGGTCGCCTTCGTAGCCCTTGAGCCTGGCTACGCGGCTCCCTTCGCGGACGGCCTTGAAGCGCGCCGCCGACTCCGCGTCGGTTCCGGCTATCCGCGCGGCCGCGCCGGCCTCGGGCTGCCGGTGGGCGGGGAAGGAGCCGGCGTGAGTGGCCGCCGTCCGGTGGCCGGCGACGCCGTATGGCGAGCGCTCTTCCTGCGCGGAAGTGGCCACGAGATCTTCAGGCTTGACCTGGCCGAGCTCGTGGCGCTCGAGGTAGGCGATCGCGAGGTCGCGGAAGATGTAGTCGAGGACCGAAGTGGCCATCTTGATGTAGTCATGGCCCTGGACCATGCCATTGGGCTCGAATCTCGTGAAGGTGAAGGCGTCGACATACTCCTCGAGAGGCACGCCGTACTGCAGGCCGAGCGAGACGGCGATCGCGAAGGAGTTGAGGATGGAGCGGAAGGCCGCTCCTTCCTTGTGCATGTCGAGGAAGATTTCGCCGAGCGCGCCGTCGTCGTACTCGCCGGTCCTCACGAAAACCGAGTGGCCGGCGATTTTCGCCTTCTGGGTGTAGCCCGAGCGCCGATTCGGAAGTATGCGGCGTATGCCTCGCGGCGACGCGGGCATTCCCGGCAGCTCCTGGTCGCGGGTGTCGGGCGCCTCGGCCGCGCCGCCGGCGCTCCAGGGCCCGGCCGCGGCCTCGATCTCGTCGTCGTCGAGAGCCGAGGCTTCCAGGGCGACGATCGAGTCTGCGATGATGTCGGCGCCGGGCGCGAGCGCGGACAAGGGCTGGGAGAGCTTGGAGCCGTCGCGGTACAGAGCGATGGACTTGAGCATCGAGCGCCAGGCGAGCATGTAGGCGCCCTTGACGTCCTCGTAGGTGACCGAGTTGGGCATGTTGATCGTCTTCGAGATCGCGCCCGAGATGAAGGGCTGGGCCGCCGCCATCATGGCGATGTGGGCTTTCCACGATATCGAACGCGTACCCGTTTTCCCGGACGGCGTGGCGGTATCGAAGACGGGAAGGTGGGCGCTCTCGAGTGTCGGCGCTCCCTCGAGGCCCATGGTCCCGCAGGCGAAGAACTCGGCCTCGCCGATCTCGGCCTCGGTCCAGCCCAAGTGCTTGAGGAGGCTGAAGCCTGGCAGCGAATAGGTGGCCTCGGGCAGGCACAGGGCCAGCATCGCCTCTCTCCCGAGCACGTGCGGGGCGAAACAGGCTTCCAGCGAGATCGCGTCCTTCAGCGCCGCCTCGACTTTGTCGAGAGAGGCCTTGGATAGGCCTTTGGCCTCCAGGGCCTCGAGGGAAAGTCTGCCCGGCGCGCCCTTGAGCGTGCCGTGCCCGAGGGCGTACGCCTCGATCTCGCTTATCGCCCTTTCGGAATAGCCCAGCGCGCGCAAGGCCGGCGGGACCGATTGGTTGATTATCTTGAAGTAGCCGCCGCCGGCGAGCTTCTTGAACTTGACGAGGGCGAAGTCGGGCTCGACGCCGGTCGTGTCGCAGTCCATGAGGAGGCCGATCGTGCCGGTGGGGGCGATGGCGCTCACCTGCGCGTTGCGGTAGCCGCGCTTTTCGCCGATAGCCAGAGCCTGGTCCCACGAGTCGCGGGCGGCGGCGAGAGGTTGACGGGGCAGGACACTCCGTCCAGGCCGGCAGGGGTTACGGTCAAGTCCTCGTACTCGGCCGCGGGTGCGTCGTAGGCGGCCCGTCGGTGGTTGCGGATGACGCGGAGCATGTGCTCGCGGTTGGCCTCGTAGCGCGCAAACGGCCCCCAGGCATCGGCCATGCGCGCCGATTGGGCGTAAGCCTCGCCCGTCAGGATCGCCGAGAGGGCCGCAGCCGACCGCCCGACCCTCGGGCGAGTCGTAGGCCAAGCCCATCACCATGAGCAGCGAGCCGAGGTTGGCGTAGCCGAGCCCGAGGGTCCGGTAGTCGTAGCTCTTTCGCGCGATCTCCTTCGAGGGGAACTGCGCCATCACCACCGAAATCTCCAGGACGGTCGTCCACAGACGCACGGCATGCCGATAGGCCTCGTCGTCGAAGCGCCGCGTGGCCTCGTCGTAGAACGCGAGGAGGTTGAGCGAGGCGAGGTTGCAGGCGGTGTCGTCGAGGAACATGTACTCCGAGCAGGGGTTGGATCCCCGGATTTCCCCGTCGGTCGGACAAGTATGCCACTCGTTGACGGTGCCGTGGTATTGCAGACCAGGATCGGCGCATTTCCAGGCGGCGCGGGCTATTTCGTCCCAGAGCGCCCTCGCTTTGAGCTTCTTCATGACCTTGCCGGTCGTCCGGGCCTTGAGCTCCCAGCTCGGCGTCGTCCTGGACCGCCCGCATGAACTCGTTGTTCAGCCGCACGGAGTTGTTGGAGGATTGCCCCGAGACCGAGTTGTAGGCATCGCCTTCCCAGGCGGTGTCGTATTTCTTCAGCCCGTCGACCGCCGAAAAGTCGCCCTGGCGGAACATGGAGAGGAGCTGGTGGAGGAAGGGGGCCGGAATGCCCGCGCGGAGAGCCGACTTCGCCTCCCTGCGCAGGGCGGGGTTCCGATCGAAGGAAAACCGGCCGTCCTCGGCCGAGGCTCCCGTATCGGAGCCGCCCGTACCGGCGGGATCGCCGGTTCGAACGGCCTGGGCCAGTGCGGCCGCCCTCGCGCGGATGAGACCCGACCCGGCCGCGAGGCAGGCGACTTTGTATTCCTCCTCGGCTTTCCAGTTCGTGTAGGACTCGATGTCGGGATGGTCGGCGTCGAGTATCACCATCTTCGCGGCGCGGCGCGTGGTGCCGCCGGACTTGATCGCGCTCGCCGATCGATCGGCTATCTTCAGGAATGACAACAGTCCGCTCGACACTCCGCCGCCCGAAAGAGACTCGCGCAGTCCGCGTATCTTGGAGAAATTCGATCCGGTGCCCGAGCCGTACTTGAAGAGCCTCGCCTCGCGCGTGACGAGATCCATGATCCCGCCCTCGTTCACGAGATCGTCCTCGATGTTCAGTATGAAGCAGGCATGAGGCTGGGGCCTTTCATAGGCCGAGGAGCTTTTGGTGACCTCGCCGGTAGCCGGATCGACGAAATAATGGCCCTGCGCCGGCCCCTCGATCCCATAGACCGCGTGGAGACCCGTATTGAACCATTGGGGGCTGTTCGGCGCCGCCATCTGGCGCGCCAACATGTACAGCAGCTCGTCGTAGAAGGCGGAAGAGTCTTCCTCCGAGTCGAAATAGCCCGCTCTCTTGCCCCATTCGGTCCATGTATAGGCGAGCCGATGGAAGACTTGTCGGGCGTCGGTCTCGCCATCCCCGTTCCCTTTGGCCGCGAGCGCGCGCTGGGGCTTGGGGACGAAGGCCGTCCAGGCTCCCGCCCTGTCAGCGGGCACTCCCGCCTTCCTGAAGTACTTTTGGGCAATTATGTCGGTGGCGATCTGGCTCCAGGACGAGGGCACGATAGCGCCTTCCATATTGAATATCGACTTGCCGTCGGGGTTTCTGATTTCGCTCTTTCTCGCCGACCATTCGATGCCTTCATAGGGGCCGGTGCCCTTTTTCGTGAATTTTCTCTCGAATTTCACTATAAACCTCCATTATATTACGGAATCACTATATCGAATAAAATTAATAAATAAAATACCGATGGACACTATATATTGGGCCTATCCACTTTGCAAGCGCAATAGCTAGGAATTTCATAAAGTATTCCATTCAAAAATTTCCAGCCATGTAGCGCGCGAGCGGCCGTTTTGTTACTCTGAGCGGGACGTCCTCGCTAAGGAGGAAAGGAGCTATTCCCGATAATCGGAAGAGCCTATGAAACTAGCAGCAGTACTATATGCCGGATCCCTGTCGCCCCAGGCGCTTCGACCCGTAGGCGGGGGAGGCTCGGCGTACGAGCGCAGCCTCGATTTTATTCGGAGCCTTCCGGGCCTGGAGCGGGCGGTTATAGCCGAAGGAGCTCTCGCCCTTCCCGATGGCGGCTTTCCCAAGCGACGCCGAGAGTCGTGGTCATTCGACGACGTTCTCGCTCAAATGGCCGAGGCGGGGGAGGGCGTCGACGCGGTCCTCCTGGCGTGGGCCGACGAGCCTTTCCTGGACCGGGGCCTGGCGTCGAAAATGATCGAGGACTTCAGGCGCTACCGCGCCGAGTACGGCTTCGCCGACGGATATCCGGTCGGGCTCTCGGCCGAGCTCCTCTCGCCGCGGGTGATTCCCGCGGTCCGGGGCCTCGCCGCGGCAATTCCGCCCGAGCCCGCGCGCGACTCGCTCTTCGCGGCCATCCAAAAGGACATCAACGCCTTCGATATCGAGACCGACATATCGCCGGTCGATCTCCGCGACCTCAGGCTGAGCCTATCCTGCGATACGAAGCGCAACTTCCTTCTCGTCGACTGGCTGGCCGCCGCCGGAGTCGCCGACGCGACCAGCGCCCTCCGTATCATCCCGGAGAACCTCGGCCTCCTCAGGACCTTGCCTGCCTTCGTCCAGGTGCAAGTCGCGGCAGCCTGCCCCCAGGAGTGCAAGCTCTGCCCCTATCCGCTCTTCGGCCCTTCCTATTTCGGCGCGGCGGCCGGAAGCGGCGGCATTCTCGGTCTAAAGCACGTCATGCCGCGGGAGACATTCGCCTCCATACTCGACCAGGTCGTCGGCCTCAGCGACGACGCCGTCATCGACTTGTCGCCGTGGGGCGAGCCTAGCCTGCATCCCGACATCGCGGGCCTTATCGACGAGGTGATGGCGCGGCCATCGCTTTCGCTCATCATCGAGACTTCGGGCATCGGCTGGGGACGCGGTAGAGCCGGCGGACCGGGCTATGTCGAAGAGATTGCGCGGCGGATCGCGAGCTCGGGCGGCTCGGGCCGCGTCAATTGGGTCGTCTCGCTGGACGCCGCGAGCCCCGAGATGTACCTGCAGATGCGCGGCGAGGGCTATTCGGAGGCGACAACCTTCGCCGAGACCCTTTTCGGCCTATTCCCCAGGCGCGCCCACGTCCAGATGGTGCGCGCAAAGGAGAACGAGAGCGAGCTCGAGGCTTTCTGGCGCGGCTGGAAGAAGAAGACCGAGCAGGTGATCGTCCAGAAGTACTCGCGTTTCGCGCTCTTTCTTCCCGACCGGAAAGTCTCCGACCTGTCGCCGCTGGTCCGAAGGCCCTGCTGGCATCTGAAGCGCGACCTCGCCATCATGCTGAACGGAAAGGTCCCCCTCTGCCGCGATTTTCCCCATGGCGATATCATTCTCGGCAACGCCTTCGAGGCCGGCGGCCTGGCCGCCGCCTGGACCGCCGGCGAGAGCTTTCATGCCGCCCATATCGAGGCCTGCAGGTCAGGCGAGAGCTCCCTTTCCGCTCCCTGCGAGGCCTGCGATGAGTACTATACCTACAACGCTTGACTCGGGCGTCAGTGCCCTACACCGTCGTTGGAGCTCCCAAGGCGAGTCCCGGCGGAGCTTTCGTCCATGTCGGTGGTCCTCCTGAACCGAGGCTCGAGGCTGTACCGCGGCGATGCCCTTGCCGAGCTCGAGCGCGAGGGCCTGGAGAACATCGTCTCGGTCGAGCCGAAGCCGGATGCCCGCGACGTCGAGGCCCTCTCGGCGAGGCATGCGGGCGCGCGCTTCATCCTCCTGTCCGAGCAGGCCTCGCCGGGGGTCCAGATCAACCTCGCGGTCCGCGAATCGACCGGCCCCTTCGTATTCGTGATCTGGAGCGACATGTCCCTCTCGGCCCAGGGCCTTTCGAGCCGCTTCTTCGAGCGGCTGGCCGAACGGAACATCCTTTGCCAAGCGCCGGCCCTCTTCGCGCGCGGCGGCGATCAGGTGCCCGTCGCCGCTTCTCCGGCCTTCAATCGCTCCAGCCTGAAGCTGCTCAGCCTTCCATCCGTGCAAGGACGGGACCCGAACGCTCTTTCCCTTCGACTACGCGGGCATCTACTCGCGCGGAGAAATTCGTCCTCACCGGAGGCTTCGACGCGGGCATACCCAATCCCTATTGGCAGAAACTCGATTTCGGTTTCCGGTCCTGGCTCTGGGGCGAGGAGATACGGATCGCGCAGGCCCTCAAAGTCTCCTACGCCGACGCGCCGACGCCCGAGGACGAGACGCCCGACGAATGCTACAAATGGTTCTGGCTCAAGAATCTCGCTCCGAGTTTCAACGGCGACTCCGGGGCCGTGCCGCCGTACCGCTTCTGGTCCTACCTGCGGAGCAGGCGCGGCGGCGCCCTGTCGGCCATCGGCGAGTTCCGCTCGGCGAGGGAGTGGGTGAGGATCAACCGTTACCGCTTCCGCACCGACGCCTCGAGCCTCGTCGACCTGTGGGAGGAGTCCGAGCGATGACCGCCGTCGTGCTTCAGGCACGGATGGGTTCGACGCGGCTGCCCGGCAAGGCCCTCCTGCCCCTCGGAGGTTCCACCCTCGTCGAGCAGGCGATGGCCCGCCTCGCCCTCGTTCCCGCCGAGGCGCGCGTCCTCGCGACCGACGAGGCCAGCGGGCCGCCCTCGCGCCCGCAGCGGCGCGCCGCGGATTCGCGCTCCTCGTCGGCCCCGCCGATGACGTTCTCGCGCGCTTCTGCCTCGCCATCAGGCGCTTCCGCATCGATCTGGTAGTACGGGCGACAGGCGACAATCCCCTCGTGTCGCACGAGCTTGCCGCCTCTCCTTCTGGAGCGCCGTCCTCTCGCCGCCTCCGGATTACTGTGGCTTCGTCGGAATGCCGACCGGCATGGGCGTCGAGCTCGTCCGCTGCCGAGGCTCTCCTCCGGGCCGAGGCCGAGGCGAGCGCGCTGCCTGAGCGCGAGCACGTGTGCCCCTATCTCTATGGCCATCCGGAGTTTTTTCGGATCGACCGGCCCGAGGCTCCCGCCGGATACCTCCTCGAGGAGGCGAGGGTCACGGTGGACACCGAAGCCGACTACGAGGACGTCCTCAAGATATACGGCGCGTTGTACGACGGCCGGCCCATTCCGACCGCGTC
>CAWHFT010000099.1:0-19235 GCA_963828175.1 uncultured Spirochaetota bacterium | reverse complement strand
CGAGGAGGCTGGCCTTCCCCCGGGCGTCATCAACTTCGTGCCCGGCAAGGGTTCGGTCATCAGCGGCGTCGTGCTAGCGCGACCCGAGCTCGCCGGCCTGCATTTCACGGGCTCCACGGAGGTGTTCCGCCAGCTCTGGAAGGGGATAGCGGACAATCTCCCCGGATACCGCACCTACCCGCGAATCGTCGGCGAGACCGGCGGCAAGAACTTCATCCTCGTCGATCCTTCGGCCGACCGGGACGTCGCCCTGGTCGCGGCGGTGCGCGGCGCCTTCGAGTACCAGGGACAGAAATGCTCGGCCGCGTCGCGGTTGTATGTCCCCGCCTCGATGGGCCAGCCGTTCCTCGACGATCTGGCCGCCATGATCAAGACCCTGCCGATGGGCCAGGTGACCGACTTCCGGAATTTCCTCGGAGCCGTGATAGACGAGGCCTCCTTCGATTCGATCATGTCCTACCTCGAGAGGGCCAGGTCCTCGGCCAAGGCCAAAGTCTTGGCGGGCGGCACGGGCGACAAGTCGAAGGGGTTCTTCATCGAGCCAACTCTCATACATGCGCTCGATCCGCATTACGAGACGATGGAGTCCGAGCTGTTCGGACCGGTCCTCAGCGCCTATGTCTACGACGACCGGGACATGGACGCCGTCTATCGCGTGGTGGACTCGACCTCGCCGTACGGCCTCACGGGTTCGGTGATAGCGCGCGACCGGCGCGCGATCGACGCGGCCTCGGCGGCTCTGGCCAACGCTTCGGGCAACTTCTACGTCAACGACAAGCCCACCGGGGCCGTGGTCGGCCGCCAGCCCTTCGGCGGCGCGCGCGCCTCCGGGACGAACGACAAGGCCGGCAGCCCCTTGAACCTCATGCGCTGGGTGAGCGCGCGGGCGGTCAAGGAAAACCTCGACCCGCCCAAGGATTGGCGCTACCCCTACATGGGCGAGGCCTGATCGGAGCCTGGAGGCTTGGCGCCAAACGAGAGCTCGAAGCATGCCCCGGCGGGTCCCGAAGGGCCTTCGATGGCGCGGAGCTCGGCTCGCCCGCCGAGATTGCGCGCGAGGGCGCGAACGAGCTTCAAGCCCAATCCCCCGCCGCTCCCTACCGGTCCGGGACCGTCGTCGCGTATTTCGAGGCGATACTCTCCGCCTTCGACCCGAAGCGACAGCGTTATCGATGGCAAGCCCCTGTTCCCGGTCGAAGCGTGCTTGATCGAGTTCATCAGCACTTCGTTGACGATGAGCCCCAGCGAGATCGCCGATTCCACCGGGAGGAGACGGCCTCCGACCTCGATCGATAGGCCGACGCGCGAGCCCTCGAAACCGAACGCCGAAGCCAAGTTGGCCGCGAGGGCTTCCAGGTAGCGGGCTGGATCGATGAGCGACAGCTCCTGATCCGCATAGAGCTGGTCATGGACGAGCGAGATGGCGAAGATCCTGTTGATGAGCTCGTCCGAGGACTCGAGGAACTCGGCGTTGTCGGATCTGTTGCGCTGGAGCTGGATGAGGCTCTTCATCACGTTGAGATTGTTCTTCACCCGATGGTGGAGCTCGCGCAGCAAGAGCTCCTTTTCGTGGAGCGCCTCCCGCAGCGCCTCTTCGGAATACATGCGAATCTTGATCTCGTGCTCGACGACGCGGAAGTAATCGGCTAGGCGGCCGAAGGAAAAACCGACTACGAGCCCCGAGAGCTCGGCGATGAGCTTGCTCGCCGGAGAAAATTCTGGATGGCCGAGAAGGCCGTAGACGAGCAGATTGGCGGGCAGGCCAAGAAGCCCCGTCACGAGGCCGCCCAGCGTGCCGAACCCCAGGGCGGCCACGATCACCGGCGCGATTACGAAATAATTGCTGGACACCCCAAGCGCGTCGCCGAAGCCAGCCATGGCGGCAGAGTAGAGGGCGATCGTCCCGATGAGGCTCGCATATCGGTATCGAATGAAGACGACCGCGTGCACCTTGGACGTCAGGCTGTCGAAGGGGAAAATGAAGCTGTCTATTACCTTCACGATTCGGTATGGTATATATTAAAAGACAGGAGAGCAATCGTCATGGCACGCGTACTTGTCGTCGAAGACGAGCCCATCGTCAGCATGCAGTTGCAGGAGAGCTTGGAGAGCATGGGCTACGTAGTCCCCGCGATAGTCGACTCGGGCGACGATGTACTCGGGGCGGTACTCCTGCACAAACCCGATCTCGTCCTCATGGATATCAAGCTCCGCAGCTTCATAGACGGCGTCGACGCCGCCAGGCGGCTCAAGCTCGTCTGCGACGTGCCGGTCATCTACCTCACGGCCTATCCCAGCAAGGGAAGCGAGGACCGGGCAAAGGGCACCTCGCCGGCCGCTTATCTGGTAAAGCCGATCAACGATAGGGTCCTGGGCGAGCAAATCGAGCGCGCCCTCTCGCCCGATGCTTCTTCTCTCTGCGCGGAGTAGCGTCTATGAAGAAGCTGAGCGAACGTGACTGTCTCGAAGCGATCCAAACGGGAGATTTCACCACGAGCATCACGGGGGCCGCCGACAGCGTGGCGGTCGTGCTCACGCAAAGCTGGTGCCCTCAATGGTCGTGGATGCGCTCATATCTCGGCGCAATGCCCGACTTGAAGGGGGCCGAGGTGTTCTGGGTCGAGTACGACCTCGAGGCTTTTTTCGAGCCTTTCCTGGAATTCAAGGAGAGCTCATACGGGAACGACCAAGTCCCCTATGTCAGGTATTATCGCGACGGCAAGCTCGCCGCGGAATCGAACTACATAGATTCGGGCGGCTTCCTGCGCCACCTTCAAGGCGCGTGAATGAAGAGGCTGGCCGGCGCCATCCTGATCGCGGCCAGCGCGGCTCTCGCCCCGTGCGGCGCCCAGACGCCGCACCGGACTCTGGCCAACGGCCTGGAAGTCTTCGTCGTCGAGAACCACGCGATTCCGCTCGCTACCATTTGCGTCGCCTTCCGAGGAGCCGCGAGCGCGCAGACACCCGAGACCGCGGGGCTCTTCCACTTGTATGAGCACATGCTCTTCGACGGCAACGAAAAGTACCCGACACAGGCCGCCTTCATTGCCGCGCTCAACAAGCTGGGCGTGCCGAATTGGAATGGATCGACAGGCACTCGGTACATCAAATACTACATAACGCTGCCGTCCGACGAGCTCGCTGCCGGAATAGAGTTCTGGTCCTGGGCCGTGAAGAAGCCTGTCTTCAACGCCGAGAAGCTCGAACGCGAAAAACAGGTGGTCATCAGCGAGATCCGGGGCTACCACACCGACCCCAATCACATTGCCAGGGACGCTCTGGAGTCGAGAAATTCCCGGAGTTCCCGTGGCGTAAGAACGTCGACGGTCCCGAGGACAATGTGCAAAAGGCGACAGTCGCCCAGCTCGAGGCGATCCGGGCCAAATACTACATCCCGCGCAACATGGCCCTGTTCGTCGGGGGAGACGTCAAGGCCAATGCGGTCTTCGCCCTGGCGCAGAAATACTTCGGCGACTGGCGCGGAGGGCCCGCCCCAGTCATCGGCGAACCGCCCCAAGGCCCGATCCCCCTGGGCCTCGCCCTCGTCTATCCCGACCAGACTTTCTATAGAGGCATCGCTCAGGTCCATATCCGTTGGCGCGGGCCCGACGTCCTGCGGCAGACCAAGGACACGTATGCTTCGGACGTCTTCCTCAATTTGCTCTCGTCGCCTGTGGGCAGGTTCAAGTCCGACCTGATGGAATCAGGAGTCGGCATCGACGACCCGGATTACATCGACTTCAACTACCCCACCTCCCGCGACGGCGGCGACTTCGAGTTCGGCGCTTATCTCGGCGTCGACGGGAGCGCCAAGGGCAGTATCCTCGACAGGGCCGAAGCCTTGCGCTCCGCGCTCAAGGCCGAGTTCGCCCTTATCGCCAAGGACCCCGCAGCCTACTTCGGCGCGGCCGCCCTGGAGAAGGCCAAGGCCAAGCTGATCGACGGCAATATACTTTCGCAGGAGGTGGCGAGCCGCCTCGTGACCGACGGCCTGACCTTCTGGTGGTCAGTCGCGACGGCCGACTATTTCTTCGGCTACGAGGCCAACTGCCGCAAGGTTACATGGGTCGATGTCTCGGACCTCATCGGCCGCTATCTCTCAGACTCGCCCTCCGCGGTCGAGGTCAGGATGCGCGCGGACGCCTACGCCGCCGACCCCCGCGCAAGCGAGCGGGAGAAGGCGCTCGGCTACTCCGAGGTCGGGCCGGACAACGCCTTCTGGTGGCAGCGATGATCGGGCGCGGGATCCGCCCCGGACGAGCGACGGCGGTCATCGGGCTAGTTGCGGTCATCGCCGCATCCCTGATGTCTTGCGCCTCAACCGGCGCAGCCGCCGACTTCCCGCTGGCCACGGAGAGTTCCTCATTCGGCGGCTCGGGCCTCTCGGATTTCGCGAGGGAGAACCTCGGTTCCTTCTCGACTTTCACCCTCTCGAACGGCCTTCCAGTCGTCGTCAAGAAAAGCTCGGCCAACAGAGTCCGCGATATTCCCTGATCATCCGAGGCGGGAGCTCCGCGGCGAGCCCTGCGAGCTCCGGCTTCGAGGCCCTCGCGCTCAGGGTCATGGCGCGCGGCTCGACGTCGTATTCGTATGACGACATCCGCTCTCTGCTCGACGAGACTAGCTCGCGCATGAGAAGCGCCTCAGGGTACGACTACTCGGCTTACAGCCTCTCGACCCTCGACAAATATTTCGACCGGCTCTTTCCCGTTTGGATTGACACCATCGTGAATCCCAGCTTCAAGAAATCGGATTTCGAGGAGGAGCTCTCGCAGGCGAAGCTCGCCCTCGAGTCCAAGGAACAGAATCCCTGGGCCGAGACCGGCTTCGAAGCCCAGCGGATACTCTTCGCGGGCCACCCATACTCGGTTTCGCCCGAAGGGACGAAGGAATCGCTGAAGACGATGAAGCTCGGCGACATCGTGGCCTGGTACAAGGCCCGCGTCAATGCGGCCGCCATGTTCGTCGTGGCGGTGGGCGACTTCGCCCCGGCCGCGTTGCGTCGGAGCCTCGAGTCAGGCCTCGGCAAGCTGCCGTCCGTCGGCGCTCCGCTTCCTCCTCGCCCTCCTGCGCTGTATCTCGAAGGCAAGGGTACCCTCGACCTCGTCGAGTTCCCGGCGTCAAAAGACATAGGCTATCTTCGCGGCGACTTCGTCGCTCCACCACCAGCCGATCCCGACTACCTGCCGCTCTGCCTCGGCATGAAGGCCTTTTCCGATCTCCTGTTCAATGTCGTTCGCGACAAGTACGGCGCCGTCTATTCTCCGGGGCCACAATATGCTGGCTCGAAGCCAACTACGGGTCGATCGAGCTTTTCAAGACGAGGGACCCGGCAAGGCCGGGGCCTATATCGACGAAGCGGCGGCCATCCTGGAGGCCGGCAAGACCGTCGCGCTCGATGCGGACAGATATCCCGACGGGTACGAGCCGCTGGCCCAGGTGCTCCAGGCGATGAAGGCCCAGGTACTCAACGGCTTATACGAGAGCCAGTCGACGAACGGCGCAATAGCCGGCTTCATCGCGGAATCCGTGATCAGCACGGGCGACTACCGGAGCTATCTCCTCTATGTCGACAAGATAAAGGCCGTCACGGCAGAGCAGATCGCCGGGGCGCTGGACAAGTACCTCTTCAAGGGAACCATCTCCTGGGTCGCCCTCGGCCCGAACGAAACTCTCGCCTCCGCTCGCGCGTCCGACTTCGAGTCCTGGCGCGCGAATAGCGAGCCATAGGCTCGCTAGCCTTGCCCTTTCCTATTCGCCGCCGCCCCCCGCGCCACTCTATGGCCAAATCCTCGCCGCTCGCGGCCCGAGAATCAATGGATTGACAGTCCTTCCTAATGCCGGCACTAATTTATGCCGAGGTAGTATTCAATGAACCTCGCAACCGTTCTAGGCATACCGGTCGGCCTCGGCCTCCTCATAGTCGCCTTCGTAATGGAGGGGGGCAATCCTGCCAGCCTCATCCTTCCGTCGCCCCTCATCATCATCTTCGGAGGCACCTTCGGCGCCCTGCTCACGTCTTTCGACCTTAGCGACGTCCTTTCCATCCCCAAGCTCATCGGCGACGCCATGAGGATGCCGCCCACTAAGGAGAAGGACCTCGCCCTGCGCTTCGTCGCCTTGGCCGAGAAGTCGCGCCGCGACGGCCTGTTGTCCCTCGAGGAGGACATGCAATCCCTCGACGCCAGAGAGGACCCGCTCCTCAAGAAGGGACTCCGGTA
Source organism: uncultured Spirochaetota bacterium (assembly GCA_963828175.1). Taxonomy (GTDB): domain Bacteria; phylum Spirochaetota; class Spirochaetia; order Treponematales; family Rectinemataceae; genus UBA1306. The sequence continues at coordinate 13,014 of CAWHFT010000099.1, read as the reverse complement.
TGTCATCGACGGCACGGATTCCGAGGCTCTCCGCGACCTCCTGGAGAACGACGTCGCGATATTCGAGAAGCACCGCAAGCACCAGGCCGAGATATTCGAGGCCGCCGGCGGCTACTCGCCGACGATGGGGATCATCGGAACGGTCCTCGGCCTCATCATCGTACTGTCGAACCTCGCCGAGCCGGACAAGCTCGGCTCGCACATCGCCGTAGCCTTCATCGCGACGCTCATCGGCATAGCGATGGCCAACCTCGTCTGGCTTCCGCTGAGCTACAAGATCAAGCTCGTCCTTTCAAAGGAAAAGAACACCAAGGAGATGATCATAGCGGGCGTCCTGTCCATCCAGCAGGGCGAGAGCCCCAAGCTCGTCGGCGACAAGCTCGCGGCCTTCGTGTCCGAGCAAGAGCGGAGCGCGCTCGAATCCTTCAACGAGGAATAGGCGATGGCGCAAAAGGGACCGGCGAAGCCCCGCAAGAAAAAGGAAGAGGCCGAGAAGCCGGTGAACGCCGAGCGCTGGCTCCTCACGTACTCGGACATGATCACCTTGCTGATGGTCCTCTTCGTCGTGCTCTACGCCGAGTCCAAGGTCGAGGTCACCAAGTTCAACGCGCTCGCCGAGTCCCTGTCCAGCGCCTTCAACATGCCGGGAGTCCAGGCCCAGGAAGGCCAGGGAGGCCATTCGGCTTCGCCGACCGAGGCCATTCTCACGCCGCCTCCCGGGACGGGACTCTCGCCCAAGCGTTCGCCCAAGCGGGATCCCTTCCAGGAGAAGGCGCGCTCGACCTTGGCCACCGAGATACAGACCGGCTCCATCCGCGTCGATACCGAGGCGAGAGGCATAGTCCTAGCCCTCGCCGCAGACACTTTCTTCAAGGTCGGCTCCGCGGATCTGCAGGAGGGGGCGATAGCGACGCTGTCCAAGGTGGCCGAGCTCTTGCGCGACCTGCCCAACCCCATATCGGTCGAGGGCCACTCGGACAACACCCTCTTGCCCCGAGGCGACCCCATGGGGTCGAACTTGATGCTCTCGGCCTCCCGCGCCGTCGCGGTGACCGAGGCCCTCGAGCTCCTCGACGTCCCCAAGGAGAGGCTGTCCGCGACGGGCTTCGGCGACACCAAGCCCGCGCGCCCCAACGACACGCCCGAAGGCAGAGCCTACAACCGGCGGGTCGAGATACTCATCAGATTCGACGCCGAAAGCTAGCCGGAGCCTCCCGCGTCAACGGAGACACTCCTCGATAGCCTTGGCGAGGACGTCGGCCCTCCAAGGCTTCTGGATGCAGGCGCAGACTCCAGCCCCTTCAACTACCTTCTGAACCGCCTCGCAGTCGGCTTGGCCCGTCATCAGGATAGACTTGATGCCGGGCCTCCATTCGTGCAAGGCCGATAGGAACTCGTCGCCTCGCTGTCCGGGCATGAACCAATCGCAGATCACCAGCGCGACGCTTCCGCCCTGGACCTCTATGCCGTCGATGACCGCCCTAGCCTCCTCGGCCCCCAAAGCGGTCTCGATGGAGTAGCGGTTGCCGAACCGGCGGCGAAGCTCCTGCCTCAATGCGAGGACTATGACCGCCTCGTCGTCTATGCAGAGGATAGTCTGCCGCCCCGAGGTCATGGCGCGCTCTGGCAGGATGCCGCGGCGGCCGCGCACGCGACGTGCGCCTCGATATCCTGGGCGTCCCACGGATAGCAAACCCAGCGGTCCTCGATATCCCGCCCGGCGAAATAGCGCTTGACCTCTGAGGGAATCGCCCCCTCCTTGGCCTTGAGCTTGTTGTGGAGAACCGCGACGGCTATCTCTTGGGGCCGATGCCGCAGGAGCTCGCGCACGCAATACTCGAGCGTCGTCCTCGAGTCGTCCACCTCGTCGACGAGGAGAATGCGCTTCCCGGCGAGCTTCTTCTCGGCCTCCTCGATCCATTGCACCGTGCGGGGCAGCTCGCTCGGCTTTTCGTCCGCGTCGTAATACGCGACCCCGACCGCCAATATCGGTTTGCCCAGGAAAGTGCGCATGATCCTCGCCGGTATGAAGCCCCCCGACCCGATGGCGACGATAACGTCGGGTTCGAAGCCCGAGGCCCTGACCCTGACCGCGATGTCCAGGGATGTCTTGTGGATATCCTCGTACGTGAAGAAGTACTTCTCCATGGACGGATACTAACCAGTTACTCCTGCTTTGACCAGTCGATCTTCTCGCCGATTCTCGCAGCGAGAGATTCCATAGTGGCATCGCTATGATGCTCGATCCCCGCGGCCGCGATATGAATTGCCGAGCCGTCTTTCACGTAGTTTCGCGCATTGTGATGGGCGGCGCTTATCATGAGCTCATTGCTCCCCTTGGCGTCTATCGTCCTGACGGATCCGTTGCACGCGCACACATAGGTCGATTTCTCGTCGACCCAGACGCAGAAACAGGTACCGCGGACCGCGGCCACTGCCGTATCGCTCACGACACGGAAGCCATCTTGCCCGACGGCCTGGCCGAGTTTCCGAAGCACCGAAGTGAGTCCGCCTTTCTTGAGCGATACTTCCTTGACGACACTCGAGAAATCCAAGGTGGCTATGGCGTTCTGGCTTACGCGAATGGCGTTCTTCTCGTCAAAGACTATTTCACAACTGGCGTTGGCCCCTGTCACGATGCGCACCTTGGCTCCCAGCTCTTGTCCGATCTCGGCCTTCGTCCCATCGACCGTCACCTCCCCCTCGAGGTAGACTATCTTGCCGCGAGTAGGGGAAACGGCGACACCCGACATGGACAATTCGAGGACTATGGCCACGGCGATGACCGTGATGGCGATCTTTGTGTTTGACTTCATAAGAGTCAGCATATATACGGCCGCCTCGCTGTCAAGAGCCGGCTGAGGCGAGAAGCGGCGCCCGACCCTTACTATCCAGCCAGGTTTTTCGAGAAGAACGCCAGCAGGCGGGCGTACGAATCGCGAACGGCAGCCACCTCGTAGCCCGGCCCGTCATCGTTGAAGAAGGCGTGGCCCGCTCCTTCGTAGGTATGGTCTTCAAAAGATTTCCCGGCCGCTTTCATGGCCTCCCGGAAGACAGGGACGCCGGCGTTGACGCGCTGGTCCTTGGCGCCGTAAAAGGCGATGACGGGACAGTTGATCCTCGGGATCTTCTCGGCGGGAGGAGCGTTTCCGTAGAAGATGGCCGAGCCCGACAGATCCTCCTCCTCGCAGGCCAGGAGCGCCGACAAGCCGCCGCCCATACAAAAGCCGACGCAGGCCACCTTTTGCCCCTTCGTCTCGGGCCTCTCCTCGTGGAGGTGATGGAAGGCGAGCTTCAGCGGGGCGACCAGGGATTGAAGGCGGTCCGGCGACGCGAAAGAAAACACTTGACCGAAAGTCTCGGATATTCGCAACCGCTCGGCCTCGGGCAGTGTGGCCAGCGCGGCCTCCCTGGTCGTCTTGTCGAACATCGTGCCGGGAGGGAATCGACCCGCGATGCCGAAAGCTTCGGAGACACGCTCAGGCGTCAGGGCCGGCGGCTTCACACCGTCCACCGTAAAGAGATCGGGCGCCAGGACCGCATAGCCCGCCGCCGCGAGACGTTGCGCGACGCCCTCGATCTGGGCGTTGACGCCGCCGATTTCATGGATGACCAAGACTCCAGGCAAAGGCTCCGCGGCCTTCTCGGGTCTCGCAAAGTAGCCTGTACCCTTTCCGTAGCGTATCCACTCACCCTTGATCGCCATAATGACGCCTCCTTTCAGGACCTGACGTATTCCATAAGAGCCTCGCTGACCGCGTTGCGGCTTCGCTCGATTATCAAATCGCGTGCATCGCCCTGTTCGAGCCTCTCTACCGTCGGCTCGACGTAGCCTTTCACGCGATCCGACAGGTTTCGGTATATCGCGGCCTTGATCGGCGTGTCCGCCCCGACGAGAGCTGTGATTAGGTCCGTTCCGCTGACCTTTCGCAGATATCCCCTGAATCGATTCGTCGTCCAGCGCCGCTATCGAGGCGAACTCCGGGACGAAGGAAGGATCGAGCGTCCTCCGGAGAGTGATCTTCCCTTCCGCAACTTCCAGCTCGACCTCATCGGAGAACTGAACCTGTTTGAGGATGGCTTGCGGTATTCGTATTCCCTTCGAATTGCCGACATCGACGATGGGCACGCGCATGTCGCCTCCCATGGCTTGTATCTATATTATACCTATCTTGTAACTACCGATATGTCAAGTTTTTTTGAGGCAGGCTCACCGACGAAGCGAAGCTTCGTTGCGAGGGGGGGTGGCCTTTACGGCGCGAGCCCCATGCTTTAAAGTGAATCGGGTGGGAAATGCCGTACCTAAGCGGGGAGACCCTCGATGAAAGTCCAAGGGGCCCTCTCGCAAATGCTCAAGAAAAGCCTCTACGAATCGCTCAACGCGGACATGCTCCAGCGCATCGCCATGGACGTGATCGCCGATTACGACCTCCGCGCGCGCACGGGCTTTCCCCCTAATATCCCGTTGCAAGGCCAGACGGCAGCTTCCCGCCTTGTCGACGACATTATCGAAGAGGATCTCGTGCTCCATTTCGTCGAGCGTCTCGCCCTCCTCGACCAAGAAGGCTTCATGGGCCGCTCCTACCGCATTGGCGGGCTGCGCGAGATCTTCAAGGCTATAGGAGCTGAAGGCTACCTCTGGGACGCCGAGACGGGGCGGTTCATGGAAGACCCGAGGATCCGCCGAACCCAGAATTGGGGCAGGCTCATTCCGGGCGAGGAGCTCCGTTTCTCCCTCCTCCGCGTCGACGTGGTCAAGAACTCACTCATCGTCAAGTCACACGGGGAGACCGCGGCCCGCGGGGCCTTCGAGGACCTCCGAGCGATCATCGCCAAGTGCGCCGAGCGGCGCTCGGGCCGCATGTGGAGCTGGGAGGGCGATGGCGCTCTCGCCGCCTTCCTCTTCGGCCACTCGACGACGTCCTCGGTACTCGCCGGCATGGCGCTTCTCCACGACCTCTTCATCTACAATCGCGCATACAACCGCATCGGCGAGAGCGTTCGCATTCGCGCGGCCGTCCACACCGGACCCATCCGCTACGTTCCGGACGTGGGCGAGATCCTCAAACAGGAGACCTGCCTCGAGGTAGTCGAGTCAGAGTCGCGATGGACGCCGCCGGATGCGCTCTCCATCAGCCCTGCCGTCGCCGGGACCCTCGACCGCGTCCTCCTCGACCGCTTCAAGCCCGCGCCAGAGGCGGGGTCTCGCGCGCTCGTCTATTCCATAGGCTTCGGCACGCCATGAGCATACTCATTTGCGCTTCCGACCCGGCGGACAAGGCCCTCGTCGCTTTTCTCGCGCGCTCTTTCCCCGCCGACGAGAGCCGGGAGATAATCGCAGACTCGGCCTTTCCCCGCTCCTACAAAAAAAAGGCCCAGGGCGCTTTCGTATACTTCGACGCGGCTCTCGGGTCCGAGCGCGTGCTCGATCTCGCCTCGAGGCTGGACGGCCTTGAGCACCGCGGGTGGGGCGTGCTCGATCGCAAGGGCGAAACCGCGGACCCGGCCGCGTACTTCTTCTACGGAGCCTGCGACTACGTCGGTCCGGCCCTATTCAAGTCGGGTATCGGTCCGGATCGCTTCGGCGAAGCCCTCGCCTTCGCAGGTCTCGCCTCGGACGCGGCTCCCAGTGACGCGGTTGGGGGCATCCCAAACGGGAGGGCCGCCTTCCCCGGGTGGGCGGCCCTGGACGAGGGCGCCGAGGTCACGGCACGTTTCTGCTACGCGGCGATCGGCAATCAAAAGGAGATGCTCGAGCGCATAGGCGACAAGCGCCTGGACAAGCTGCGCGAGGACTTCGCCGCCTTTCTCGAGCCTTGGTCGAAGGAATGCGGCGGCATCGTCTGGATACGCGAGACCACCGGCTGCCTCCTTCTCTTCCCGCCGCAGGACGAGGGCATGAATCCCGTCCTGGCGGCCTTCCGGCTCCTGCTCGACCGCGCGCTCATCGGCTACGAAGTCTTCAAGCTCGAGGTGCCGCTGAACTTCCGGATCGCCTTCCATGCGGGGAGAACGACCTGGCAGAAGCCGGGGTCCACGGGACGGGTCATCTCGGAAGACGTCAATTTCATCTTCCACCTCGGCGGCAAGGCGGCGGGCGACGGCTATATCGTCGCCTCTACCGATGCGGAAAAGGCGGTTCCGGCAAGCATCCGCGACCTCTTCGCCGCTGGAGGCGACTTCGAGGGACGTTCCCTCATCGCTTCGCGGCGCTTTCAAAGACAACTGATCCTTGCATATCGATGTGTTCGCATTCGCGAACGCCTCATTCCGCAAGGCTCAATAGAATCCGCGATCGAGGAGCTCGAGGCGCACGGACGCCGGCAGGCCTTCGCGCTCCGCCAAGGTCGCCCAACGCGCGTCGGCCTCGTCCGCGAGTCCTGCCTTCTCGAAGGCCTTCGCCGCTCCCTCGAGGCACAGCGCCGTCGTGGCTTCGTCGCCGGCCGAGGCGGCCAGCGATCCGGCCGCCTCGAAATCGGCCGCGCCCTGGGCGGCGCGGCCGAACACGTCGTTCGGCACCGCCGCCGAGACGCTGCCCCTGCAAACGAGGACGGCAATGCGATCCTCGGCCGTGATCGCGGCGCCGGCTGCGACGGCCGCGGCATCGAGATCCGCATAGCCCTGCGCGACGAGACGCATCTTCTCTCCCAAGCCCATCGCCCGCTGCGCACTTTTCGCGACGATAGCGCCGCGATAGGCCAGCGCGACCGGATCGCCCGGCCTTCGCGCGAGTCGGACGCTCGCGGCCGCGAAAGTCCGATCGTCGAGGCCGAGCGCGAAGAGCCTACCCAGGATCTCGGCGTCCGTGTCGGAAGGCGGCGCAAGGGAGGAAGCCTCGGTTCGGCGCGCGGCGGCCGACGCGGCATCTTCCCGAGCCGCTTCGGCCTCGACGGCCGCTCGAGCCTCCCCGGAGGCGCCGGGCTTCGCCGGGATCGCCTCCACCGGATGGACGAGCGCGAGCTCTCCCCGTTCGGCGTTTTCCGACGAGAGCTCTGCGGCCTTGCTCGTGCTGCGCGGCGCGAGCAAGTCGTAGACTCGGGGACACAGCGGACCCGACGCCCCACCGCCATCGTGGAGGCCGGCGAACTCGCGAACGGCCGCAAAATGTCCCTCGCGCGCCGAGTCGTAGGCCCCGACGAGGACGTAATGCCAGGTCCTGCGTCCGGCCAGAATCGAGGCGAGGCCGGCAGGCGCCCCTTCCAAGGGTATGCGCAATGTAAGGCGGCGCCGTGCCAGATCCCATGTCTGCTCGACTGCACCGCGGTACGAACCGTCCGCCGACCGGATTTCGGCGCGGGGCGACCAGCCGTCGGCCCAGACGACGTAATTCCAGGGATGGTCGGGATCGAAGCGGACCAGCTCTCCCTCGCCGAACGCGGACTTGTCGGAGCCCGCCGGCGCGCCTTCCATACTGATGTAAATGTGGATGACGGGAGCGCGGAACCCGCCGCCGGGCAGGCCGCAGGAGACCGCCTTCGCGAAGCTCGCCTCGAGCTGCCAGTAGGCGCGGCCGCCGCTCCAAACCGGCCTGGTCACTGGCTCACGGACAATATAGCGCGTGAGGTCGAGCTCGCCGCGCTCCCAGAGCGGACCCAGCGGATACTCGAGCTTGCCGTAGCCAGCGTCGTCCCCGAGGGGATCGGCGAATTCGGCGAGCGCTCGGCCGCCCGAAATGGCGGGCGCGACCACGAGACGGAGGGCCGAGCCGATGGCGCCCGCGATCTCGCTCGAGTACGCGAAGAAAACCGGCACTCCTATCGCGGCCGCGACGGCCAGCACCAGCATCGCGAGGTCACGGGGCGCGCGCACGAAAGCTCGCTCGCTCACTTGAGTCCTCCGACGGCGAAACCGCCGCCGAGCGCGAGATTGACCAGCCTGGCAATCGTCTCGGCCGAAAAACCGGTCGAAATGATCATGCCGAAGCTGAGCGCCATGAAGGGGAACAGGAGGGCGGGAGAGAGCGCGTGGCGAAGGAGCTCAAGGCCGAACGCGCCGCCCGATGCGAGTTTACCGCCGCGTCGGCGCAGCCAGGCAGATCCTTCCGCAAGGAGGCCCAGTCCCCGTGACGAGACGCGCGAGGAGTAGCCGATCGCCTGCTTTCGGCAAGCGGAGAAGCAGGTCCCGCACTTGACGCAGGAGATGGCCGGTCGTCCCGCAAGTCGCGCCTCTGGACCAAGCGCGCTCATCGGGCAGGCCTTGTCGCAGGAGCCGCAGGATACGCAGGCTTCCGCGTCGATGGCGACGCGGAAAGGCGAGATGCGGTCGAGCAGGGACTGCATCGCTCCGAAGGGGCACAGGATCGAGCATTGCGTGCGTTTTTTCGAAAGCAGGGGCAGGACCACCACGAGTCCGAGGTAGAGGCCAATGAAGACGATGAGGGCCAGGTACGATCTGAGATCGGACGGGTCCGAATACTCGGTCACCAATTTGAAAGGACACAGCCACTCGCAATAGACTGGCACGAGGCTGCCCAAGCCGGCAAGAACGACGAAAGCGAGCACGGCGAAGTTGAGTCGCCGCATGGAGGAACCCTTGCCTCCGAGATTCAATCGCGGCTTGCGGGGCAACGCCGAGAGCCCGTCCTCGATCCCGCCGTAGAAGCAGACCCACGAGCACCAGCCTCGGCCCACGGTCACGAGGCTGAGCAGCCAATAAGCGAGCATGGGGTAGAAGGCGGCCCTCGCGCCGGACAGTTGGGCGGGGTAATCGAGGGTGCCGAGCAGGGCGGCGGGAATGAGGGTCGTGGTGATGGCGATATGGCAGAACGGCAGCTGGCTGGCGATTATATCGGCTCCGGTAAGGCTCATCCTCCCTCGCGCCTCGACGAGGTGGGCGATAAAAGAGGGAATGAAAGCCGCTGCGGAGGCGAAGAAGAAAATCCGTCTCGCCGGGTCGGGCCTGCCGCGGTACGCGATGGTCGCGAAGATCGCGGTGCAAAAGAGGGCCCAGACGATGCCGCCGGCCATCGCCACCCCCGAGCGCCCGGGAACATTGAAGAACCAGGCCTCGTAGGCGAAGCCCGCGACGAGGAGCGCGGCCGCCGCGCGTTCAGACGTCACGCCCATCCGAGCAGCCCCAGCACGACCAGGAAATATGCGCCGAGCATCGTCATCGCGATGCGGGCGACCGCCCGAGCCTCGGCCGCCCGCTTCTTCAGGGCGGGCACGAAACCGAGGGGCACGACCCAGACACTCGTCCCGATGAAAAAGAGCAAGAAATACAAGGCCCCTCCCCAAATGCCGAGGGCGACGGCCCGGCTCGCCGCGGCGACGAACGGAGGACAGACGTTGAGCCCCGCAGCCGCGCCGAGCACCGCGGCCGACACGGCGGGCTTCAGTTTCGACGAGACCAGGCGGCAGAAAGACGGGCCCTTCGATCCCGAGAGGCCGCCAAGGAGCAGGATGGCGCCGCCGACGGCCCAGCCGGCGCGGAGCAAGATCCGATCCAGAGCCGGATCGAGGTAGCCCGCGGCGAGGGCTCCCAAGGCCCCGCAGGCCGCGCCGACGGCCAGATAGGCCAAAAGCCGCCCGGACAAGAAAGACCCGATGAGCGCGAGGCGGCGCGCCCGTCCGGCGCCCGATTCGACCGCGAGGGCCGGCACGACGAAGGGCGCGCACGAAGCGAGGCAGCTCGCCCCGCTGGAGAGGCCGAGCAGAAGGGCGTCCATGGTCAGTCCCCGTAACGCGCTAGAAGCTTCTGCGCCCTGCCTGACGGCTCGGAGCCCGGAGCTTCGAGGGTCGCAGAGCGCCACAGGCCCATCGCCTCGCCGAGCTTCTTGCGCGCGAGCGCAAGGCGACCCGCGTCGAGGTCGACGAAAGCTCGATTGATCGGACCAAGACCGCCCAGGCTCCGCGCAGAAAAGCGATGTCCTCGTCGGCCTGCGCTTTCCGATCGACGGGAGACTCTTCGATGAGGGCGGCCGAATTCTCCATCCGCACGATCCTGACCTCGATAGCCGTCGGATCGGTAGCGACGGCCTCGTCCATTTCCTTTGCGCCGGAATCGATAAGCTCCAGCGCCTTGAGGAGCTTGTTCGCCTTCTTCGCGCGCGAGGCCTCGATAGTGAGCGCGCTGCCGTGGTAGGCCAGCGCCGTCGTCGGCCTGGTCCAGCCGTCGGGCCCGAGCAGTCGCAGCGCCTCGTCGATCGAGGCGTCGTCGCCCGCCAGCGCCGCGTTATGCGCCTTTATTCCCGAAGCCAACCGAGCGGCCCCGTCTTGCGCCCAGGCGGGCGCCGACGCTAGCGTCGCCGAAACCAGGAACGCGGCAAATACAGCTGCGGGAGCAAAGCTCTTCGTCATCATAGGTCCCCCTCGCTCGCTAAAAAAGTCTTTCCGAGGTCACCGAGAGCACGAGGCCTCGGCTTCCATCTCCTCCGAACGCGTATCCCATATCGGCGGTAATCCCTACGGGCGGGCCGAATACGAGCCTCAAGCCCAAGCCACAGCCCGAATAAGGAATAGCCGAATCGCCCAACGCGGCCTCCGCGAAAGCGAATGGTCCGGCCGAGAGCGCGAACCAAGAGGCCGCCGGGAGGCGCAGGAACGAGTAGCCGAATTCGAAACGGCCGAGAAGCAGGCGCGACGCACACGCCCCCTCGCCCTCGGGTCCCTCGAGCGCAAAACCGCCCGAGCCCAGGTCGAAGCGCTCGCGGGTCGTCTATTCCGGCCGACGCCAGCCCGCCATCGGCGAATACCTCGAGCTTCACATCGCCTTCGATTAGGCGGAGCTCCGAGGAGACGGCGCCTCGAAGCGCCGTGGAGCCCAGGTAGGCGCTGCCCACCGCGTCGAGAAAGCCGTCCAGCCCTTCGGCGCCGAACAAGGCGAGTCGGGCAAAGTCGAGGGAACCCTCGACCGCGAGCAGTCCCGCCTCACCGGCGTCAAGCGGCAGAACGCCCCTGACACGGGCGGTCAGCGACCCGAGCGGCCCGATTCTGGGGCCCAGGCCAAAGAGGGCCGAGAGCCTGTTGCCGTCGAACTTGCCGGTTTCCAGGAGATCGTTGTCGTAGGCGGCTCCGGCCTCGAGCACGAGTGGATGATCTCCCAGAGCCTCGTCCCGGTACCCGATCGCGTCCTTGTTCGCTCCGGCAACAAGGGACAGGGCTGCGCGCCGCCCTGCGGCCAGCGGAAAGGTCGCCACGCCGTAGGCCGCGCCGCCGTCGAACGCGAGCGGAAGTTCGAGCGGCTCGACCTCCGCGATCGCTCCGAGTCTGCCATCGCCGCTCGGCTCGGTCAGGAAAACCGAGGCTTTTGCGAACCTTCCGGACTCCTGAAGCGAGCGCTCCCAGTCTCGCGCCTTCGATCTCAGGGCATCGATGGGCATACTATCGCCCGGCGCGAAAGGGGCATAGGAGAGGACGGCCGAAGGGAAAAAGGGAAAGTCGGAAGGACGCGACGGCCACTTCTCGCCCGACTGCCACGTGACTGGGTCGGCGCTGCCGGAAAGTATGCGCAGCCAGGCCAGCTCCTCGGCCCGCGCTCCGCCCCCAGCGACGACTAGGATTGCAATAAGAGGAATAAGGCGCTTCGTCGCCTCGGCGGGGGTAGGCATGGCGAACAAGCTACGCCGAGGAGGCGATGTAGTCTCGAGACGGCGGGCAACCGATCAAGAAACGAATATGAAAAGGCCGAAAACGCTCATGAACGGTACAACAAACGATACGGCATGGGGGAATGCGACTAGAGCACTTCTTTTTCCAGCTCTTCCCGGAGCTTATCGAACGCCCGTTGGATGCGGAGGGTGCGTTCCAAGTTGAAACGGACGATGAAGAGGCTCGCCGCCTCCGGCACGACGAATATGGTGAGAACGGCCCAGACGTTCAAGCCTTCGAAGCTTCCGAAGAAGATGAGCACGTACGCGACGACGATCCCCGCGACGACGACCATGTCGAGCGCATAAGCGATCCAGCGCCGCGCTCCGAAAAGCGCGAATACGCCCTCGATTATCAGCTTGGAAGCCGTGCCACCTGTTACGCCCACAAGAGCGCAGGAAACGGCGAATCCGGGCCTAGACAGTCCTTCGCTCTGGAACAGCGAGATGCCCACGAATACGAGGCCGCCGATCGCGGCCGACACGATTGCGTTGAGAACGTAGTCCCAGAATATACCGAGGAGCTTCCTCATAGTCCCAGCCTGTCTTTGAGGTTCCGCACGTAATTTCTCGATACCTCGACCTGCCGGCCCTCCGCCCCGAAGCGGAGGAGGAGAGCCCGGCCGAACCAGGGGTGGACTTCGCGCACTGCGCCCAGGTTCACGATAGCGGACTTGCTCACGCGGGCGAAGCGGCCGGGGGGCAGCCACTCCTCGAGCTCGTAAAGCCTCTCGCGCAGCTCTCCCTCGGCCGAGGCGGTGAAGCCCTGGACCGTTGCCCCCTCGGCCTCGAAATAGAGAATCGACTTGAGCGGGACGAGCTCGATCCGTTCCTCGCGGCGGAGGGCTATGGTGGATCTCGGCTCGGGACGAGAGCGCGCGAGGGCGTCCAAGACCGGCAACAGGGATTCCAGTCGAGCCGGATCGAAGACCAAAGCCGCGGCCTCGCCATACTCGAGGCCGCGCTCGACTATGGCTATCTCGGCCTCCTCGTCCGGGCCGAGACCGCGGGTCGTCAAGAGCTCCCCCATGATGGCGCGACGGCCGGGATCGCACACAAGCCTCAGTCGCATTACGCTCGATCCCCCCTGAGTTCCCAGACTGGCAAAAATCTCTAATCTTCAGTATAATAGTTTCTATGGCTAATTACACTGAACTCGTCTCCGCCAATATCTCCGAGATGTCTCGAGCGCTCTCGGGCGCCGACCCGAGCCTCGTCGAGGAATTCCTCTACAGCCTCTTCACATCCTCGGAAGCCGACGAGATCGCCAAGCGGTGGGCCTTGGTCAAGCAGATTGCCAACGGCCGCCCGCAACGGGAGATCGCCAAGGACCTCGGCCTCTCGTTGTGCAAGATCACGAGAGGCTCGCGGGAGCTGAAGAAAGAAGCCTCGGCCTTCAAGCGAATGCTCGGCCTCGGGGAGGGTGA
>CAWHFT010000098.1:0-15476 GCA_963828175.1 uncultured Spirochaetota bacterium | reverse complement strand
TTATGTTTTTTAACTTACTCGACTTTTCAGTCTCGTATTGTTGAAATTCTTGTAGTTGTCGCGCGTGACTTTGGTATAGGGGATGAAGACGAACTTGGAGTCCGATAACGCCCATCCGGCGCTCGCCGGGTCTTGGCCTTTGGCGAGGGCGAGGGCCAGGTCGAAGCAGCCCTGCCCTGGCTGACCGGGTCGCCCCGCACCGTGCCCAGGAGGCTGCCGTCGGAGATCGCGTCGAGGGCGAATTGAGTGCCGTCGACGCCGATGACCGGGACGAAGCTCTGCGCGTTTGCCTTGAAGTAGCCCGCGACCTTCAACGCCTCGATGGCGCCCAGCGCCATTTCGTCGTTGGCGCAAAGCACCGCCTCGACCCGCCTCGACCCGAGGCCCGAGATGACTGCGGCCATCTTCTGCTGCGCCTCCGCCCTCGTCCAACTGGCGCTCACCTCGGTGAGCTTGACCGCTGGATGCCGTCCGCGGCGAACGCCTTCTGCCTGTTGTCGTCGGCGGACTGCGACGCCGCCTTGTTCGAGTCGCCCCGGATCACCGCGTACTCGATCCTGCCGTCCCCGTCCTTGTCCGCGTCGGGGTGCGACTTCCAAGAATCCGCCAGGATCTGGACCTGGAGAACGTCGGCCTCCTCGGTCCTGACGCCGACGAAGAAGGCCTTGTCCCACATGTTGATGGCGACGGTCGAAGGATCCCGGCTGAAGAAGACGATCGGCACGTCGGCCGCCTTGGCCTTGAATACGAGCGAGGTCACGACCGTGATATCGACGGGATTCACGATGACGGCTTTCGCCTTGTCGAGGAGCATGGCGTCGATCTGGTCGTTCTGGATGGTCTGCTGGTTCTGGCCGTCCAGGACCGAAAGGATGGCCTTTCCAGACGCCTCGGCCTCGAGGGCCCGACGAGCCGCGCCGACGAAGGAGTCGTCGACGCTGAACAGGGCCACGCCAATCCTCGGTTTGCCGCCCGATTGATCGCACCCGGATAGGCCGAGAGAAAGGACCGCCGTCAAAGTGAGGCCCGCGAGGAGCCTGTAGGCTCCTCTGACGATTGTCGCTCTATTCATGATGGAAGGATTTTAGCATGAGTACCGCTACTTGTCGCCCGGCATCGTCGAGTGGCACAATGCCGCCATGGGCAAGGTATACGCGGTCATATCGGCAATAGGCGCCGACAGGGTGGGCATCGTCGACGATCTCTCCGGCCTGATTTCAGCGGGCGGCGGCAATATCGAGGAAAGCAAGATGTCCGTCCTCGGCGGCGAATTCGCCGTCATGATGCTCGTATCGATGGAAGCCGGGGCGCTGGACGCTCTTGTCGCCAAGATCGCGGAGCTCGAGGCCAGGCTGTCCCTCAAGATGGGCGTAAAGCGCACGAGCGAGAGCGCCCACGACCACGGGGAATCCGAGCAGGGCAGGCCCTACGTTCTCGAGACCGTCTCCCTCGACGGACAGGGCATCGTGCATTCCGTGAGCGCCGTCCTCCGGAGTTTCGGCATCAATATCGAGGAGCTCGAGACGCGAACGGAGCAAGCGCCCCTCACCGGGGCCCCTCTTTTCAGAATGAAGGCGAACGTCGTCCTCGGTCCGGGCGTGGTCATCGGCGCCCTCCGGAGAAAGCTCGAGGAGCTCCAAGCCGCCCAGGACCTCGATATCTTGCTCCAACCCCTCGTGCCGACGAGGAGGGATTGAGGCTGATGACGCGTGGAGCTGCCTCGGCCTGCCTCGCCGCCAAGGCGATCGGTGCCGTGTTGGCGGCCTGTCTCGCGCTCGGCCTCGCCTCGGGTCTGGTTTCCTGCGCCTCCACGGCCGCCCCCAGCGCCGTTGCGCAGGAGTGGTTCGATCTCGGCAATGCGTGGCTCGAGAAGGGCGATTGGAAGAGGGCAGGCCAAGCCTATTCTCACGCGCTCGCCCTCGATCCCCATTACGCCGGAGCTTCCTTTAATTTGGCGCGCGCTTTTACCGAGTCAGGCGATTACGACCGGGCTCTCCAGGCTCTCGATGCCCTCGCCAAAAACGACCCGGGCAACGTGAAGATCATGGCCGCGCGCGCCTACACCCTGTACAAGAAAGGCGACGCCAAGGCGGCACTGGCCGCCTATCGGGAAGTCATCGCCCTCGACCAGTTCTCGCCCGATGCCGTGTACAACACGGCTTTGCTCGAGTTGTCCTCGGGCGCCGCCGCCGCCGCCGTCGACGACCTGAATCGGCTGACTACCGCCAACCCCGACGACGGGCAGGCCTTCCTCCTGCTCGGCCGCGCCATCGATCGCCGGGCGGCAGACGCAATCAAGGCCGCGAATGCCGCAAAGGCCGCGCCCGGCTCTAAGGCCCCAGCGAGCGCCGCTGCCGCGCCCGGGCCGGCCGCCGACGCAACTGCCGAGGCGAGCATCCTCACCGATGACGAATCCGCGGCTCTTAGCGCGTACGAGACGGCCAGGACCCTCGGCAAGGCGGATGCGGAAGCCCTCGAGCGGATCGCGGGCCTCTACGAGAAGGAGCAGCTCTATACCGATGCGATGGATGCGCTCGAGGCGGCCCTCAAGGCCGATCCCAAGCGAGCCTCGGCCGCCTTCTCGCTCGCACGGCTTCGCCTGGTGATCGCGGGCGATTCCGACAAGGGGCTCGCAGCCCTCAAGACCGCTCTCGACGCGGGTTTTGCCGACAAGGACGCCGCTGCCGCGCTCCTCGCGGAGCCCGACTTGCCCGAGAGGCAGAAGGTCTACGATCTCCTGAAGACCAAGGACCTCGCCGAGTAAGCGGGACGAAGTATGGAGCACCTTCTTTTTTCCGGACAGGACATCCTCGTTCAGGCCGAGGCGGGCTCGCTTTCCGAGGCCCCGCCCGAGGCGGACGGGGAGGCTCTGGTCGGCCGCAGCGATTTCGATCTGGACGGGACGCGTTATGCGGCCTTTATGCTCGACGAAGGCGGCGCCCGGTCGGCTCTCGCCAGGGGGCTCAGGCGCATGACCTTGCGCGAGGCCCTCGCCGAGCAGAGCCCGGAGCGCATGCGGCCGGCCCTGCGAGGGATGGCTCTCCTCAGGTCGGCCGAGACCGCGCGATTCTGCGGGGCGTGCGGGGCCCCTCTCCGCGATTCCGAAGCCGGCGGCGGGGAGGCCGGTTATAGCAGAGTCTGCGTCGACTGCGGCCGGATCCACTTTCCCAAGATCTCGCCTGCGGTGATCCTACTCATCCGCAAGGGCGATCGCGCCCTCCTCGCGCACAATGCCCGCTTCAAGGCCGGGTTCTTCGGACTCATAGCCGGCTTCGTGGAAGCCGGAGAGACGCTGGAGGAAGCCGCCATTCGCGAGGCGCGCGAGGAGGCGGGCATCGAGATCGCGGATTTGCGCTACGTGAAGTCGCAGCCCTGGCCGTTCCCCGATTCTCTGATGGTCGCCTTCAACGCCGAATGGGCTTCGGGCGAGGCGAGACCCGACGGAGTGGAAATAGGAGAGCTCCGCTGGTGCCTGCCCTCGGAGCTTCCGAACGTGCCGCCCAAAGGGAGCGTCGCCCGCTACTTGATCGACCAGTTCGCCGCGCGCGCGAAGGAGCGCTGAGAAGGCCTGATCCGGCTCTGGATTCCGAGCAGCAGGAGCGCCACCGGCAGCGCCGATGCCGCGACGATCGCCGACCAGCTGAACGAGAGCGACCCCCGGAAATGCAGGGACAATATGCCTTCTATCGCCAGACAGGCGAGCGTGGCGCCAAAGAGGATGAACGCCGCGATGTTCGGGCCGCGGCGCTTCGCCTTAAGGCAGAGCAGGGTCGGCAGCGTGGCGCACGCCATCGCCGACAGGCCTATCGGCAGCGCGAGGTCGAGGAACCAGCCCGAGGCGCCGATCAACCTGTCCAATACCCAGAGATAAGCTAGGGAAGCGAGCCCCATCACGGGCAGGAAGATGGCGGGTCTCCGGTACGTGACCATGGGAAAGCCGATTAGCAGCCATCCGAGGATCGAGGAGGCGACTCCGATCAGCGACCACCCGGGGGGCTCGCTCAGCGCCACGGCGATGACGATAGCGACCGCGGCGACTGCGGCGCAGCATGCCCCGATGATGAAAGACGCGCGACGAAGGGACTTGGCCCAGCGATCAGCAGGCAGCGCGGCGCCGCAGCGCGGACAGGTGGCTCCGCCTTCCGCTTCCGCGCCGCAGACCTGGCAAACGATCATTTTTTCCTCCCGACGTTCGATAGACATGCATATCACTACAACGGGTGCGCCTTAGTGCCACATTTCCTCGCCGCCTCGGAGAGCGTTTCGACGGCAGCCGCCCATTTGCGGGCCGAAGAGGAGGCGAGGGCGAAACGGGTCTGGTAGAGATCCTTGCCGACGTAGAATTCAAGCGTGCTTCTCTTGAGGACGCTGATCCCCTCGATCTCGGCGATCGAGAAGCGCAGGCGCTCGCCGAAGAAAGTCGCCAGCTCGAGGCGGTCGGGGTAGAGGATCAGCGTGCCCGATCGCAGGCGGCGCAAGGGGTTCATCTTGCGCCCGCGGAGGACCAAGGCCCCCGGGTCCGAGAATATGGGCCGCTCGGGCCGGGCGGACGCCTCGCGTTTGAGCTTGCTTTCGAAGGCTATCGCCTGCCACCTGTCCCAATCCCTGATGGTCGAGAAGACGGGAGCTTGTCCTTTGCGGACCCGGATCCGCCCTAAGGCGTTGAGCTTGAGCGCCATCCCGCAGGTTTGGCAGTCGAGGCGCGAGCCCGAGCTCCGCAGCGAGCCTATGGCCTCGCAGCGCGGGCACATGAAGAGGGCCAGCTCCAGATGCTCCGCCCGGCGCAGCGCCTCGAAGGGGACGCGCGAACGCTCCTGCCAAGCCGTCTCGTCGTGGGACAGCGCGTCGGCGAGCCGAGCGCGGATCTCGTCAACGCTCAGCGCCTTGAGCTCCTCCGGGGCGAAGGCGAGCCGGAATTCCACCTCGACGCGACCTCGGCGGCGCGCGCTCGTCCAACGGGGGAGGGACGAGTAGCCGCCCCTGATGACCGCGGCAAGTACGGGAACCTTGAGGAGCTTCAAGAGCTTGGCGGTGGAGGGAACGAGCGGTCGAGTAACCCCGTTCCATGTCTGCTCTCCCTCCGGGAAGATGCCGACGACCCCTCCTCGCCGCCGGATCACCTCGACCGTCCAGTTGACCGTCTCCATGTCGGGGATGAACTTCGACTTCGGGATCGAGCCGACCAGCCTGAGGAGTGCCCGCATGAGGCGGCTGCGCATGTTGCCGTCGCTGGTGATCCAATAGACGGGCTCGCGCAGGAAAGTGCTCAGGATGAAGGGATCGAGGATGGTGACGTGGTTCGAGACTATGACGAAGGGGGGCCTCAGGGCCTTTGCGAGCTGGGCGTTCTCGCCCTTGACCCGGAAGAATAGGTGAAGCCAGAGCCCGTACGTCGCGCGAATCAGCCTGCTGAACCACCGAAAATTCTTTGGAACGTAGCGTGCGCGGCCTCGCATTGGACTCCCCGTCTTGTGCTGCGATATGCCTAGACTATAGAGTAATTGGCACTAGGGAGGAAAGCATGGGTTTTACTCTGGCGCTCTACCCGGTCGCCTATCGCGCGCGCTTCGACGGCTCGTCCTGGCGCGAGGAATTCATCGAGCAGCCCCATATGACGCCTGCCGAGGAAGCGTCCCTCTCCCCGACGGAGCTCGGCGAGCTCAATGCCCGCCGGAACGAATTCGCCGGCGTCCCCCTGGTCAACTACACGACTCAATACGGCATGGGCTGCTTCGAGGGACTCAAGGCGTTCCCCCAGAAGGGGGCGGCCGGCGGGATCAAGCTCTTTCGCCCGGACGAGAACGCCGCCCGCTTCGCCGGCTCGATGAAGGGCCTTTGCATGCCCGTCTTTCCCGAGGAGCTCTTCCTTCGCGCCTGCCTCGAGGTGACTTCCCGCAACGCCCGGCTCGGCTTCCGGCCCGCCTACGAGGCCGAGTGGGAGCGCGACGGCTTCGTGGGCGCGAGCGCGGTCTATCTACGGCCCTTCTCGTACGCCGAGGGCGGCATCGGCGTCGGCATTCCCGAGAGGCCGAGCGTGTTCATCGTCGCCAATCCGGTGGGCTCCTACTTCAAGCCCGGCTCCTCCTCGGCAATAACCTCCAAGCGCATCAGGGCCACGCCCAACGGCACCGGCTGGATCAAGTGCGACGCCAATTACGTCATCTCGGCCCTCGCCAAGCGAGAGGCGGAGAACGCCGGCTACATGGAGGTCCTCTTCCTCGATGCGGTGGAGCGCCGCTACGTCGAGGAGGGTTCGTCCTGCAACGCCTTTTTCTACCTCAAGTCCGGGAAGCTCGTCACCCCCGAGCTCGGCGACACGATCCTGCCGGGCATCACGCGCAAAAGCGTCATCGAGCTGGCACGGGCCAGGGGCGTCAAGGTCGAGGAGCGCAGGATCGCCATCGAGGAAGTCATGGCCGATGCCACGGAGACGTTCTTCACCGGAACGGCGGCCGGGGTCACCTTCGTCGAGTCGATCACCCACCAAGGCAAGAAAACGGACTTCGGCGACAAGCCCGGGGATCTCACCGCCGCGCTCGGCCGGGAGCTCAAGGGGATCCAGTACGGGGCGGTCGCCGACACCCGGGGTTGGATGCAAGAAGCCTGAGGGAGCGGCAGTGGTCAAAACGGCTCTCGCGAACGGGATGTCCTACGTCGAGATATCCGAGGCAGGCCTCTCGATCCTGTGCGGCTGTCCCGAGAACGCCGTCAAGTTCCTTGCTCGAGAGGGCCTGATCCGCGAGGTCGAGCGAGGCGGATTCCACTATGAGACTGGCCCGAACGCCATCCTCCTCTCGGAGATGCCGGTTCAAGGCGGGCGCTTTCGGAACCTCGGCGAATTCCCCGTGCTGCAGATGCTCTATCGCCAGGGCATGATCATCCCCGGCCATCCAAGCAACACGGGCCTAAGGCCGATGATCATCGGCATGCGCGACCAAGTCGAGGCGCAGAGCCGCTACATCTATTCCGGCAATTACGGGCTCGCCTCGGTCGAGGAGCTCGTGGCCGCGGGCCTGGGCCCGGAGAGAGCCGCCGAGTTCCTCCGCATGAAGCTCTGGTTCGCCTACGGCTCGATCAGGAAAACCGAGGAGCTGCTCGATCTCCGCGTTTTCGACGCTCACGCGATCGAGCTCCGAGGCGGCGCCTTCGTGCGCAGGATCGCGCCGAACCACTACGAATTCTTCCACGAGGGGCAGACCGTCGAGGTGGACCTCTCGCCCGGCCCTTCCCACGAGCTTCCGTACGAGCTGCCGAGGCGCTCCGTCACTTCCGCTCATTTCTCGGTCGTCCACATCGGCGAAGGCGACGGATGGGACCGGACGCGGCCCTGCATGGCGTCCCTCCTGCAATTCGCCGGCGACCTGTACCTCATTGACGCGGGGCCCGACATCGAGGCCAGCCTCGACGCCATCGGCATCGGAATCAACGACCTGCGCGGGGTATTCCACACCCACGCCCATGACGACCATTTCGTCGGGCTGACCGCCCTCCTGCGCGCCGAGAAGAGGCTGCGCTACTACGCGGTGCCGTGGGTGCGCGAGTCTGTGGAGGCGAAGCTCCGCGCGCTCATCGGCATCGGCGAGCGGGAGTTCCGCCGGTATTTCGACGTGCATGACCTCCTGGAGGGCGAGTGGAACGACGTCGACGGGCTGGAAGTCATGCCGACGATGACGCCGCATCCCGTCGAGGACACGGTCTTCCGCTTTCGCGTCCGCGGCGAGAACGGCTATCGCAGCTACGCCCACCTGGCCGATCTCGCCTCGTTCGCCGTGATCGATTCGATGGTGGCGCGGGACGCGTCCCTTCCGGGGATCTCGGCCGAGTCGGCCGGAAGGTTCAAGGCCGCGTATCTGGAGAGGGCTGACGTCAAGAAGGCGGACGTCGGAGGTGGAATGATCCACGGCTCGGCGGACGATTTCGCCCGCGACGAGTCGGGGAAGCTCCTGCTAAGCCATGGCATCGGCTCGCTCCCCGCGAGCGCGGGAAGGAACGCGTCGATAGCCCGGTTCGGCGACGAGGACATCCTCGTCGCCAGCCGACCTAGTCTATTGGGCGGCTCGGGATCACGGCGCGCAGGGGCGGCTCGTCCCGCCCCTGCCGCGGCGACTGAGACGGACGCGTTGGGCGAAATAGACGAGATCTCCTCGTTTCTCCGATGGAACGCCCCTTTCGCCGACCTCTCGACCGCGGCCCTCATGGAGATCGCGGCGGCAGCGCGGTTCGAGCGCATCCCCGAGGGCCGTAGCCTCGCCACGGCCGAGAGGCCTGCCGTGCGCGTCCTCATCGCCGGCCGCGCGAGGATCGCGGCGGGCGGCAAGACCGTAGGCGCGCTCGGTCCGGGCGACTTCTTCGGAGAGGAAAGCCTCCTGGTGGAGGGGCCAGGCATCTTCGATGCCGTCGCCCTCGAGAGCCTCGAGGACTATCGGATCCCAGCCGAGGCGATCGAGGAGAGGCCCATCCTCCTCTGGCGGCTCCGCGAGAAGCTCGAGTCGAGGCTTACCGCCGTGAAGAGCGTCTTCAACTTCTCGTGGCGACCCGGCTTCTCCGTCGGAGAGCCCGAGATCGACGTTCAGCACCAGCGGCTCTTCGCCCTCATCGGCAGGCTCGACGCCGCGGTGTCGAGCCCCGAGTCCTGCCCCGACTCCTCGGCCCTCGTTCAGGGCCTCGTGGAATTCGCCAGGCTGCACTTCGCCACAGAGGAAGGCTTCATGCGAAGAGGCGGGTATCCCGCTCTCGCGGCCCACGCGCGCGAGCACGAGTCCCTTCTGCGCGAGGTTGAGGCCATCGGCGAGCGCATCGACTGCGGCGACGACGCCGCCGTCGAGGGCCTGGACCGCTTCCTCAAGGATTGGGCGCTCAAGCACACGCTGCTCATCGATCGGCAGTACATGCGCTACCTGCCTTCGGCGCTTGTCTCCCGCATCCCCTCCCGTTAGTATGGCCGGTCAGGGGGACAGCGTGGAAGGAAGGCCCGATGACGGACTGTCGCGCGTTGCCGGCGAGCTCTGCTCGCGCGTTCGGGTCGAGATGGCCAAGCGGATCGTCGGCAAGGACGAGCTCGTCCGCGGCATCCTCATGGGGATCGTCGCCGGAGGCCACGTCCTCCTCGAGGGCGTGCCCGGCCTCGCCAAGACGCTCGCCGCGAAGACCTTCGCGGAGATAGCCGGCCTCGGGTTCGGCCGGATCCAGTTCACGCCCGACCTCCTGCCCGCGGACATCACGGGCTCGATGGTCTACGAGCAGGCGACGGGCCGCTTCGTGCAGAGGCGAGGGCCCGTGTTCGCCAATGTCATTCTCGCGGACGAGGTCAATCGCGCGCCCGCCAAAGTCCAGTCGGCGCTGCTCGAGGCGATGGAGGAGCGGCAGGTCACGATAGGCGACGCCAGCCTCGCGCTTCCCGAGCCCTTCTTCGTCATCGCCACCCAGAATCCCATCGAGCACGAAGGTACCTATCCGCTGCCCGAGGCCCAGCTCGACCGCTTCCTCGTCAAAGTGCGCGCCGTCTATCCGAGCGCCGACGAGGAAGAGCGGATCGTGCGGAGGAACGCCGTAGAAAAACAGGCCGGCGTCGATCGCGTCCTGGGCCCTAAGGAGATCGGGCTCCTCCGCGAGGCCGCCGAGTCGGTGCGCTTCGACGACGCGCTGGCCGCCTACGCGGTGCGCATCGTGCGCGCGACCCGCCCGTCCGGCGGGGAATCCGGCCGCGCGGGCAGCGAGAGCGCGCGCATGGGCGACCGCGCTGGCGCCGAAGCCGCGCGAGCTCGCGAGACGCGCCCTTCGGCGGCCGTGCGCGGGGCCAAGGCCGATCTTCTCTCCGCCGGGCCCATGGATCTGCCGCGCGACGCCGCGCGCGACCTCGCCCGGTGGGTCGAGTACGGAGCCTCGCCCCGCGCCTCCATACACCTGTTCCGCTGCGCGCGGATTTCCGCGCTGCTGGACGGCAGGTCCTACGTCCTTCCCGAGGACGTGAAGGCCTGCGCTCCCGAGGTGCTGCGGCATCGTATCGTCCTTTCCTACGAGGCCGAGGCCGAGGGAATCGATGCCGACGCGGTCATAGCCCGGGTCCTCTCGACCTTGACGTTGCCGTAACCATTAGCATGGAACCGGACGCTCTCCACGACAGGATACGGCGCCTTCTTTTCGCCTCTCCGGCCCTCGCGCGCGCCTTCGCCCGCGGGGACTTCCAATCGGTCTTCCGCGGCCGCGGCATCGAGTTCGACTCGCTCCGGGAGTGCTACCCTGACGACGACGCGCGGCTCGTGGACTGGAGCGCCACGGCGAGGCTCGGTCGGCCCTTCGTCCGCACCGTACCGCGAGGATCGGTCCCTCACGGTTTTCCTCATCGTGGACGTCTCCTCGTCGATGGACCAGGGCTCGGGGGAGCTGTCGAAGCTCGACGAGGCGGTCCTGGTATCGTCTCTCGTCGCCTATGCGGCCCAGCTCCGCGGCCTTCCGGTCGGCTGTCTCCTGTTCGCGCGGGGCATATTGCGAAGCCTGCCGCCGCGACGGGGCAAATCGCACGCCCTCGCAGTGGCCTCCGCGGCGAGCAGCGCGGCCATGGCGGGTGAGCGCAAGAGGGACGGAGCTCGGTACCGAGCGCAAAGCGACAGAGCTCGGTGCGGCCCTGAGGACGGTCTCGCGCGTCCTCAAGCGGCGCAGCCTCGTGCTCATACTCTCGGATTTCCGGGCCCCGCTCTGGGAGCGCCCGCTCGGCGAGCTCGCGAGGAGACACGATGCCGTCGCGATCAGGATCTCCGACCGTTCAGACCTCGAGCTTCCTCGGGCCGGCTCCTTTTATGCCGCCGATCCGGAGACGGACGACGAGGCGTGGCTGCCGCTCCGCAGCCCGGCCTTCCGCGCCCGCTGGCGGGCGAGGGGAACCGCCGAGCGCGCGTACTGCCTCGAGGCGTGCGCGAGATCGCGCGTGAGCCTCCTCGAGATGGACACCGAGGACGACCCCGCGCTGAAGCTCCTCGATTTCTTCGAGCGCCGGAGGGCGAGATGAGGGCGCGCAACAATGCGTTGGCCATCATCATCCTGCTGGCTCCTCGGGCCTCCGCCCTCTTCGCCGCGACCGTCGACGCCGCGAGCCTGTCCTTCTTGCCGCTCCGCCATTCGCCTGGCGAGGAAGTCGAGGTCCAGGCGATCCTACGCCCCGAAGGAGGGGAACGGCTCGTCGAGCTCGATTTGAGGCGAGGCTCCGGACTCGACGACCAGGGCGACGAGGCGGATCCCGAGCTCCGCGAGCTTCGAGTCGCGAAAAACGCCGCCGGCTGGATGCTCTCATGGCGCTTCGTTCCCTGGTCGCCCGGAGTCGGATCGCTGCCCGCGATACGCGTCAAAGGCATCTCGATTCCCTCCATCCCCTATTCCGCCATAAGCGCGTTGGGGCCCGACGACAGGGATCCCTCCCCGCCGCGGCGTCAGCGAGATCCTCCCGGAACCGAGCTCTACCTTTACGGCCTCGCGGGACTCCTCCTCGCGCTGGCGCTCGCGGTCGCAGGGACCTCCGCCTACCTCGTGCCGGCCGCCCGCGCCCTTCTCGCCCGGAGGCGCGCCGCGGAGGCCTTCCGGCGGTTCGAGAAGAGCCTCGACTACCTGGCCGCCGAGGCGGGCAGCGCCGAGCCCGGCCCGTTCTTCGCCGCGCTGTCGAGAGTCCTGAGGCTGTATTTGGCCGCTCGCGCCTTCCCGGAGGCGCCGGCCCTCACTTCGGCCGAACTCGGCGCCCTTCCCGACGATGCTTTTCCTGCGCCCGCGACGAAAGCGAGGGTGGCTGCTCTCATCGCTTTGGCCGACGAAATGCGCTTCGGAAGGACTTTCGGCGCGGGCGCCGATGCGGGCGCCGTCGCCGGCGACCGGCCGGGCTCCGAGGCGCGGTCCGTCCTCGCGAAGGCGGCGGCGGACGCTCGGGCTATCGGCGAGGCGAACGAGGAGGCTCTCGTTGCTCGTCTTTGACCGCCCGGTGGTCCTGATCTTCCTCGCGTTCGTTCCGGCTTTGATGATGCTCGGCCGTTTTCTCCGCTCGCCCCGCGGAGCCGCCGCCTTTCCGGTAGCGGGCCCACGGGCATCATTCCCGCGAGCTCCCGTCCTCGCGAAGCTCGGTCGCGCGTTGCGTGGCCTGACGCTATGGCTCGCCCTCGCGGTCGCGGCGCTCGCCGCCGCGGGGCCTGCGCTCGTGTCCAAGCGCGTCCTCTACGTGGGCAGGGGCAGCGAGGCGATCATCGTCCTCGACGTGTCGCCGAGCATGGCCGCCTCGGATTTGCCGCCGACTCGGCTCGACGCCGCCAAGGCGATCATCGGCGACTTCCTCGCGACCAGGCGCAACGAGACGGTGGGCCTGGTAGCGTTCGGCAGCGACGCAGCCTTAGTTTGCCCGCCCACCGCCGATTACGCGGCGATAGCGGCTCGGCTCGGCAGCCTTCGGCCCGGCCTTTTCGGCGACGGCACGGCGATAGGCGCAGGCATCGCGACGGCGGTCGCCCACGCCGCCCGCTCCACCGCGCCCGAAAAGCAGCTGATCCTGCTCACCGACGGCGAGAACAACGCGGGCACGATGGACCCGGAGACGGCGGCTCGGGCGGCCTCGCGGTTCGGCATGGTTCTGTCGGTCATCGGCGTCGGCAGCCCCGGGGAGGCGCCCGTCACCTACGTCGATCCGGCTACCGGCCTGAAGCGCAGCGGAATCTATCGCTCCGACTTCAACGGCGCTTCCCTGGAAGCGCTTTCCCTCGCGGGAGGCGGCAACTACTACGGCGGCGAGAACAGGGCGGCCCTCGCGTCGGCATTCGCGGCTCTCGCGGAGCGCAGCTCCTCGCTCACCCGCTCGAGGAATCTCTCGTCCCAGGAGCCCTTCGGCTGGAAGCTCCTCGTCGTCTCGTTCAGCCTGCTCGCCCTGGCCCGGCTCATCGGGCTCGCCGCGGGGGTCGGCAGGCCATGAGCTTCGCCCGACCCGAGTTCCTGTGGCTCGCGCTCCTGGTCCTGCCCGAACTCGCTCTCGGCATCCGCAGGATTCCGCGCTTCCGCGCTTCGCTCGAGCGCCTCGCGGGACCAAGGCGAAGGGCACGCGCCGGCGAGGCGTTCGCCGCTTTTTCCTGGCTCGGATGCGCCGCCGAAGCCCTCTTCATACTATGCGCTACGACGGCGATGGCGGGTCCTTCCTGGGGAGCGCATGGCGTCGCCGTGGAGCGGCGCGGACTCGAGGCCGCCATCGTCCTGGACGTTTCCCGGAGCATGGAAGCGACGGACCTCAAGCCCAGCCGCCTCGGGGCCGCGAAGGACCTCATCCGTTCCCTGATGCAGAGCCCTGCGGCCATGGGCGACGGAGAGTCTTTCTCGCTCGTCGCGACCAAAGGCGCGGCGACCCTGCTGTCTCCCATGACCGAGGATTATTCCGCTTTCGGCGATGCCCTCGACTACGCGACGCCCGACGCCATCACCGCCCCGGGAACGGATTCTCGAGGCCGGGATCAGAACCGGAGTGGCTTCGTTCACGAGCTCGGGCGCTCAGGGCCGCGCGCTTTTCCTGTTCACGGACGGCGGCGAGCTGTCCGGCTCCGGCCGTCGCGCAGTCGAGGCTCTCGTCGCTGCGCGAGCCCGGCTCGTCGTCGTCGGAGTCGGCGGAAGCGTACCCATGCCCGTGCCCGGACCAGACGGTCGGCCGCTCGTCGGGCCCAAGGGCCGAGTAATGAGCGTGCTGGACGGGGCTTCGCTCCGGAGCTTGGCCGCCGTCGCGGGAGGACGCTACCTCGACGCCAAAGATGCGGGAACCCGAGCCGCCCTCGCCTCCGAGTTCTCGGCAGACCGCGGCACGGGCGTCCGCATCGAGTACGAGCGCTTCGACCGCGGCGACCTGTTCGCCTTCCTCGCCTTCGCCTTCCTGCTCGCCTCCATCGTTTCCGAGCTGCTTTCCTCGAGGGGAGCGAGGGCATGAGGGGCCCCGCGCTGGTCTTGGCCTGCGCCGTCTGCGCGGCAGGCCTGCAGGGCTGCGGGCGAGCGGCGGATTACGCCAGGATAGTCGAGGCCAACCGCCTGTACGAACGGGGCGATTATCAGGATGCCATAGCCGCGTATCTCCAAGCGAGGCGCGTTTCCTTTCCCGCGACCATCGACTACGACGTGGCCAACGCCTACGCCCGCCTTGGCGAATACGGAGCGGCCTCCGATTTGTACGCGGCCGCCATCATCGAGGGCGATCGGCAGACCGCGGCGGACGCGCGCTTCAACGAGGGCGTGGCCCTCTTCGAGCGCGGACGGTATCGGGAGTCGGTGAAGGCTTTCCGCGCCGCGTTGACCGCCGCCGATCCCGAGAGCGCCTTCGCGCGCGACGCGAGGCGGAACCTCGAGCTCGCCTGGCGCTCTTGGAAGAAGAGCCTGCTCGCTTCGCCTCGCGGCATCGCCGCCTCGGGCCCCGGCGAGCCGGAACGGGACGACGGCGAGGTGCGGCTCCTCCAACGTCTGGAGACGGGGCGCTGGAGGCCCGGGAGCCAGTCCATTTCCGCTCCCGGCATCCTGGATTATTAGAATGAAGCGACCCCGTTCCCACCCGATGCGCCATGCGCTCGCGTCTTTGTTGCTCGCCGCGTCCGCTTCGGCCCTCATTGCCCAGCAGGGGGAGCCCTCCGTGGCTTATACGATGACCGTCGATCCACTCAAGCCGTCCGTCGGCGGCCTCGTCACGGTGGAGCTGAAGGTGGAGGGATTCTCCGCGGCCTCGTCCGTCGTCACCGAGCTGCGCCCCGATTCCGGCCTGTCGGTCGAGACGGAGAGCATTCGCCCTCTCGTACCGGCCTCCACGCAAGGCGTCTGGGGCACGATCTTTCGTTTCGAGCTGCGCGTTCTCAGCGCGGGCACACGCAAGATAGATCGGCTCTCGATCGTGGCGTCGGAAGGCAAGCTGCTGCTGGGGCCGATGGTGGCGTGCGAGGCGCTCGCCGACGCTTCATCCGAAACGGCCTCGCGCGCCGCCGGCTGGAAATGGGTGGCTCCCGCCCAGGCCCTGCGCTTTGAGGCTTTCGAGGCCAGGCTCGAGCCGGAAGGCGGGGCCCCCGTTGGCGAGGCTCATCTGGAGTCGGCCTTCACCGCTCCCGAGGGCGCCACCATCGAGCCTTCAGGAGCCCTGGCGTGGACCGTCACCGCCTTGGAGGAGGGAGAGCTCGTCCTGCCCGCGGTCACTGTGGGAAAAGGAGGAGCTTCCGACTTCGCGGTGCCTGCCAAGGTCGAAGTGAAGCCGATGCCCGAAGGCATCTCGTCCTCGCGAGCGATCGGGGCGTTTTCGCTCTCGCTCGCAGGTCCGGAGCCCGCGAATGCCTCGGCGGACTCACCGGTGCGTTTTCGGCTCGTCCTGAGCGGAGCCGGCAATTTGCCGGTAGCGCTCCTCCCCGAGCCGACGATCCGCCTGGACGGCGCTAGACTGCCGCGTGGGGCGTGGACCGCCACGCGAGCCGACGATTCGCGCGTCGGACGGGGCGCGTACGTCG
>CAWHFT010000097.1:0-6376 GCA_963828175.1 uncultured Spirochaetota bacterium | reverse complement strand
GTTATGTAGTCTACTGGTTCCGTTGGCCTTGCTGGAGTACTCGACGAGCTCCTCTTCGTTGGAGCGGAAGACCACGCGCTTGACATTGAGCTCGTCTCGGAGTATCTCCTCCATCTCCATCAGCACCGCGCGCTCGGTGGCGTCGCGAGTGACCAGGTGCAGTGCCGCGAGCGGTTGCCGGATCTTGAGGTCGTTCTGCACTCGGAGCGCGCGGCCCAAGGAGACTGCGTGCCGCACCGACGCCATTTTGCGCTCGAGCTCCTCGTCGCGCAGCGCCGCCTCGTAGGTCGGCCAATCGCAGAGGTGGACGGACTCAGGGAGGCGCAGAGCCTTGCCGTCGTCCTTGGCTCCGTCGCCGGCGCCCAGGTTCCGCCAGATCGCCTCCGTTATGAAGGGCATGAAGGGCGCGGCCACCGTGACGAGCCGGCAAAGCACTCGGTGCAGCACCGCGTAGGCCTCGGCCTTGTCTTCGTCCGCCCCCCGGCCAGCTTCGCTGGCCCTCCAGAACCTGCGGCGCGAGCGGCGGATGTACCAGTTGTTGAGGCTGTCGATGAAATCGACGATGGGCGCAATCGCGCCCTGCATGTCGTAGGCCTCGAGCGCGTCGGTGACGCTTCGGACGAGGGCCTCGCAGAGCGACAGGATCCAGCGGTCGAGGGGATTGCGCGCACCGCCTCCGGAGGCGCCGCTACTGCGGCGAGGGACGATGTTCGCCTCGGCCATGAGCTCGGGGAATTTGTCGATGTTCGCGTAGGTGACGAAGAACCCGTAGGAGTTCCACAGGGGAATGAGTATGCCCTTGAGCACGTCTTTTACGCCCTCGTCGGTGAAGCAGAGGTCATCGGCCCTGAGCACAGGCGAGCTCATAAGATAAACCCTGAGGGCGTCGGCGCCGAACTTGTCGATGACTTCCTTCGGGTCGGTGTAATTTCGCTGGGACTTGGACATCTTCTTGCCGTCAGCGGCGAGGACCATGCCGGAGACGATGCAGTTCTGGAAGGCCGGGCGGTCGAAGAGCCCGGCCGCCAGCACCGTGAGGGTGTAGAACCATCCGCGGGTCTGATCGAGGCTCTCGGAAATGAAGTCCGCTGGAAAGTGCTCCTCGAAATGCCTTTTATTCTCCATGGGGTAATGGACCTGGGCGTACGGCATCGAGCCCGACTCGAACCAGCAGTCGAGGACTTCGGGTATGCGCCGCATCTTCCCGCCGCAAGGTTTGCCTCCGGCGGATCCGGAGCACGGTATCTCGATCTCGTCGACAAAGTGCTTGTGCAGGTCGGTAAGCCTCTTGCCTGAGAGCTTCTCGAGCTCGGAGCGGGAGCCGATGCAGAGCATCGTGTCGCAGTCGGGGCATTTCCAGATCGGCAGTGGGTTGCCCCAGTAGCGGCTGCGCGAGATTGCCCAGTCGTGAGCGTTCTCCAGCCATTTGCCGAAGCGGCCCTCCTTGATGTGCGAGGGCACCCATTTTATTTTGGAGTTCGCGGCGAGCATCTTGGGCTTGATAGGGTCTATCTTGACGAACCAGCTGCCGATCGCGCGATAGATGAGCGGGTGGGCGCAGCGCCAGCAGTGCGGATAAGCGTGCAGGATCTGCTCTCGGCGCACGAGCTTGCCCTCGGCCTTGAGCCGGTCCATGATCGCCTTGTCGGCGTCCTTCACGAAAATTCCGGCGTAGTCGCTCACCTCGTCGGTGAACTTGCACTCGGCGTCGATCGGGCAGACCGTCGGGACGCCCGTACTCTTCATGACCTCGTGGTCCTCCTCGCCGAAGCCCGGCGCGGTGTGCACGATGCCCGTGCCGTCCTCGGTGGTGACATGCGCCCCCGTGAGCGTCCGGAAGGCGCCGCGACTGCCGTCACGAGCCTCGCGCAAGTCGGCGAAGTAGGGGAACAGCGGCTCGTACTCGATTCCCGCGAGCTCGCTGCCCTTCTTGCGCCAGAGGATCTCCGGCTGCTCTCCTTCTTTGTAATAGGCGCCCAGGCGCGACTCGGCGAGTACGTAGAGCTCATTACCGTCGCGCACCAGAACGTAGTCGATGTCCGGGCCCAGGCAGAGGCCGAGGTTGGAGGGCAGCGTCCACGGAGTCGTCGTCCAGGCGAGGAGATATGCCGGGCCGACCTTGTTCGCGGTGTCGGCTCCGCCGACGAGGGCCTCCAGGCCTTTGCCCGCTGGGACGGTACGGACCTTGAACTTGATCGTGATGGCCGGGTCGTGCACGTCCTTGTACCCGCCCAAGGCGAGCTCGTGGTTGGAGAGCACGGTGGAGCAGCGCGGGCAGTAGGGGAGGATGTAGTGGCCCTCGTAGATGAGGCCCTTGTCCCAGAGGCTTTTCACGACCCACCAGATGGACTCCATGTAGTCGCTTTCCATCGTCTTGTAGTCGTGGTCGAAATCGACCCAGCGGCCGGCACGCGTCATGATCGTCCGCCATTCCTTGACGTAGCGCAGGACCGAGGCCCGGCAGGCCTCGTTGAAGTTGGCGATGCCGTATCTCTCGATGTCGGTCTTCGAGTCGAGGCCGAGCTCCTTCTCGATGAGGTTCTCGACGGGCAGGCCGTGGCAGTCCCATCCGAAGCGGCGCTCGACCTTGAAGCCGCGCATCGCCTTGTAGCGCGGGATTATGTCCTTGATCGTGCCGGGCACGAAATGGCCGAAGTGGGGGAGGCCGGTCGCGAAGGGAGGGCCGTCGTAGAAGACGAACTCCTCCTTGCCCTCGCGCTGGGAGATCGACTTCTCGAAGATCCGGCCCGATTCCCAGAATCGGACTATGTCCTCTTCCATCTTAGGGAAGCTGACTTTTGGGTCGACCGGATCGTACACGATGCTCCTCCTCGGGAAATCTGGGATTATCGCATAAAATTAGGCGGCTGATCCAGAGCAGCGCGGTCGCCGAGCCTCAGCACGCGGTCGACGATGCCGAAGTCGCGCTCGCGGTGGCTGATGACGATGATTGAAGCTCCTGATAGACGATCGGCGATGGCCGCGAGCAACGCATCGGCGGTCGAGTCATCGAGGCCCTCGGTCGGCTCGTCGAAGAGGTAGATTGGAGCCTCTTTGAGGAAGGCTCTCGCGAGGGCTATCCGCTGGAGCTCGCCGGCCGACACGGCCCTTCCCGTTTCCCCGACGATCGTGTCGAGGCCTTCCGGCAGCTTGGATAGCAGTTCGGACAGCTGGGCCGCCTCGATGGCGCCCTCGAGCCTCGCCTTTTCGTCCGGGCCGGGATCACCGCCATCGGGCCGAGCGGCCAGAAGCAGATTCTCGCGTATCGACGCGTGATATAGGAAGGGCGCCTGCGGCAGGACCGAAAAATGGCGGCGCGCCTCGTCGAGACTCATGGACCGGATAACGCGGCCGTTCAGCTCGATGACGCCGCCTTGGTACTCCCAAAACCGCAGGAGTAGGCTGACGAGGGTGCTCTTTCCCGCGCCCGACGGGCCCGCCAGGCCGAGCTTCATGCCCGCGGGCAGCTCCAGGGAAAAGCATTCGAAAACGGGCGGCAGCTCGGGGGCGTAGCGGAAACGCAGGTCCCGGATCGAGAGGGCCGCCGCGGGGGGCGCTGCGGCAGTTCCGCGGGCCCCTACGGCCAGCCCCGGCGCGGCCGTCTCTACAGCCGGCTGGTCCGCGACTTCCGGCCGCTCCGCAACCTCCGGTACTGCATCGAGGATCTCGAAGAGCCGTTTCGCCGCGGCCGCCATTTCCCCGCCCTTTTGAATGGCGGTGGGCAGCGGGAGGATCGTCTCGAAGCTCGCGAGCACGAAGACGGTGAGCATGGCCAGGTCGGCGCTCGGGAGAGTCCCCGAGCCCAGGATGCCGACCAGGACCAGGGCGGCGCCCGCCACCGACAGCGAGCTCGCGGCGACGGTCGAGGCCTCTCCCATTCCCCGGAGCGAGGCCAGCTTTCTCTGGCTCGCGTCGAGCCTCCTCGATGCCTCGTCCATCAGCTGCGCCCGCGAGGCGGCGGCGCCGAGGACAATGAGCTCGGCCATGCCTTCGATCTCCTCGACCAGGCCGGCGCGCAGGTCGGCTTCGGCCGAGACTGCGGCCCTCCCCGGCGCGGCGGCCAGAGCGGCGAGAGCGAGCGGCGCGGCCACGCCCGCGGCGATCAGGCCCGCGCCGTCTATCCAGGCGAGAGCGGGGTCGTAGCGCGACAGGAACGGAAGCATGCAAGCTCCGGCGAGGAGAGCGACGATGGCGGGCACGATGCCGCGAACGTAATAGTCGTCGAGCGTGTCGATGTCTGCCCGAATGCGCGACAGCAGATCGCCGCTCCGGTAGCCTTCGAGGCGTGCGGGGGCCAGGGGCAGGACGCGGCGATAGAACCACAGCCGGAGCGAGCCCAGGATGCGGAAGGTCGTGTCGTGATTGGCGAGGCGCTCTGCGTAGCGGCCGAGCGAGCGCACGATGGCCATGGCGCGCACGCTGACTCCCGGCAGCGTATAGTCCATCGCGACGCCGAGCGATCCCGCGATCGCCATCGAGGCGATGAACCAGCTCGAAAGCGCCAGCAGTCCGACGTTGGCCAGGACCGTCGCGAGGGCGAGGCCGATCCCCAGCGCCAGCCGCCGCCGGTGCGGACCGAGGAGCCTCGCGAGCCGCCAGAGCTCCCTCACCGCGACGCCCCCAGAGCGATGCAGCGGTCCACCGAAACGGCGGGCCGATGCGTGACGAGGATCATGCTGCGGCCTTCGGCGAGCGCGTCGATGGAAAGGTTCACGAGCTCCTCGCTCCGGGAGTCGAGGTGGGCGGTCGGCTCGTCCAGGAGGAGAAGCCTTGGCGAGCGGAGGAAGAGCCGGGCGAGGGCCACTCGCTGGGCTTGGCCGGACGAGAGTCTGCTGCCGCCCTCGCCGACGAGGCTGTCCAGCCCGCTTGGCAAGGCGTCGGCGAACTCGTCGACCCCGGCGAGGCGCGCCGCCCGGCCGATGTCGGCGTCCGGGGCCCCGAGCCGTCCGAGGCCGATGTTGTAGCGGATGGAGCCGTGGAACAGGGTGGGGCGCTGCGGCAGCCAGGCTATGTCCGAATACAGCTCCTCCCGCCCGATGTGCCCGATCTCTCGCCCCTCGAAAAGCACCGAGCCTCGCCGCGGCGCCGCGAAGGCCAGCAGCAGCTTGAGGACGGTGGACTTTCCGCAGCCGCTGGGACCGATCAGCGCGAGGCGTTCCCCGCGCGCCAGCGAGAAGCCGAAGCCGTCGAGGATCGGCCGCTCGGCATAGGCGAAGCCGACGTCCCTGAGCTCGACGCTCGCGCCTCGGCGCTCGCGCGCGGGCGCGGCGGTCGGCGGTCGCGCGGCGGACGGCTGAGCGGTCGGCGGCGAGGGCTCCGCGGTCTCGGCCGCCCGCGGCATCCTGCCCATGAGTCCGCGGATTTTCTCGGCCGCGCTCATCGCCTCCATTCTCGCGTGGTATTGCGTACCCAGGGCACGTAGCGTCAGAAAGTACTCGGGCGCTATGAGGAGGATGAAGTACCCCGAGGCGAACTGCATCCGCCCCGCGAGGAGCCTCAGGCCCGTGAGCACCGCGACGATGGCAATGCTGACGGCGGTGATGAGCTCGAGCATGAAGGAGGAGAGAAAGGCTATCCTCAGGACCGACATCGTCGCGAGCCGGTAGTCCTCGCTGGCGCGCTCGATTTCTTCAGCCTCCCGGCGAGAGGCGCCGAAAATCTTGACCGTGGCGAGAGCGCGCAGAGAGTCGAGGAAACGGCCTGAGAGCCTGGCCAGGCTCGCCCACAGCTTCTGGTTGCGCTCGTGGGCCTCCTCGCCGATCACGATCATGCTGAGAGGGAGGAATACGGCGGTCAGCACGAGGACGAGGCCCGAGATCCAATCCAGGGGAAAGACGACCGCGAGCACAGTGAAGGGCAGGAGGCTCGCTATCGCCCGCTGCGGCAGATAGCCCGCGTAATAGCCCTCGAGCGACTCGACCCCCCCGACGACGATTTCGGCGACTTCTCCCGTGCGCATGCTGGCGAGCGCCATCGGCCCGATTCTCCGCAGGCCGTCGATCAATTCGCGGCGCAGCGATTTCTTCACCACGGAGGCGCATTCGAAGGCCGAGCGCCTCGTTCCCCAGGTCGCCAGGCACCGCGCTGCGATCACTCCGAGGAGGGCCGCGAAGAAGGGGAGGAGGTCGCCCAGGCGGCGGCCGCGCATCATCGCCCCGTCGCCGATCTCGACTAGGATGGCCGTTTGGACGATTAGGAGCATTCCCGACAGTTCGCCGAGCGCGACCGTGCGCGCCAGGATGCCCCGCGCGGGCCTGCCGCGCTCGCCTAGCCAGTCGGGAGCTTTTGCCATCGCCACGGATTCTACGTGCCTTCCCTCTGGAATGACAACCGTCCATGCGCCATACTCGGGAAACAGAGGGGGGATCGAATGAGC
>CAWHFT010000096.1:0-7788 GCA_963828175.1 uncultured Spirochaetota bacterium | reverse complement strand
CTTCAAAGGATGGTGGGCCTGGGTAGAGTCGAACTACCGACCTCACCCTTATCAGGGGTGCGCTCTAACCAACTGAGCTACAGGCCCGTGTCAGAGCTTGCCACGACTGGGAGCCCGGCGGCTCTCGCGCAAAATTCCTCGTTCATTCTCAAAAAAGTTTCGAGGACAAGGTTGAACATGCTGAGCGGCTACGCCGCTCGTGACCATCGTGTGAAAACGATCGAGCAAAGAAGGCCCGTTCAGGACTCCCGTTTCTACCGTCAGGGACGGCAGATCCAGGGTTGATGGCCAGTGCATCCGCCGCAACCGATTCTCATCGGGAGCAGTCCGCTATCGCGGAAAGATGCTCATGCCATCTTTTCTCTTTTAGAAAGGAGGTGATCCAGCCGCAGGTTCTCCTACGGCTACCTTGTTACGACTTCACCCCAATCATGAATTACACCTTGGGCGGCTGCCCCCTTGCGGTTGGCTCACCGACGGAAGCGAGGCTCTCCCCTGAGGGGCCGAGCAGCTCGACTTTCGCCGCGCCGTCGAGGCAGAAGGCCGGCCGCGACATGACGACTCCGGATATGATTCCCCCGGCGGGGAAGGCGAGCTCGTCGGGAAAGGCGGAGAGGCTCCCGATTTTCACGGAAGCCGCGGAGGCGGCTTCCTCGCCCAACCCGGCAAAGCGCAGCAGGAAGCCCCATTCGCCCTCGGCTTGGGATACCTTGACCAGTATCCTGTTTTTGCCTCGTGCGAGCGAGACTGCGACCGCGTCTTCGTCGGCTCTGAGCGCTCGGACAACGTGATTGGCCAGGACGAGTTCGCCGTTGACCCAAACCTTGACGCCGTCGTCCGATCCGACCTTCAGGGCCATGCGGCGGGGGCTCGAGGCGACGATCTCGCGATATGCGTACGCGACCGAGTACGTGCAGGGGCCGAAGGCGAGGTTGAAATCGACGCCTTCCCCGTCCGCCCTTCCCGCGTCCTCGCGCCAGACTTTCGTGTCCGAGGCGACAACTCTCGACGGAGTGGCCGAGGCCTCGCCCGAACCCGAAAGGTAGTCGCGGTCCAGGCCGCCCTCCAGACCGCCTAGCTGCCCGATCGGGAACGGACCGGCGACGAGCCAGGGCTCGCGATCAGACGCGCCTTGGGAGAAGGCGCGGAGTGCGATGGCGGCCGCCATGGCCGCCGCGATGGGGAGACGTCGATTACTCATCGCCGCCTCCGACCTTTTCCTGCTCGCGTCGATAGCGGCGGGCGAGATTTTCGGCGATCTTGCGGCGTAGCTCCGCCTGCCTCGCGTCCTCGTTGGCATCACTGTCCCGGCTATTGGCCACTTGGCCGCGCATTCTGCTCGCCTCCGCGGCCGTTTTTTGAGTCGACCACCAGGCCGCGAAAGCGGCCAACGCCCGGGCGACCTGGCCGGTCATCGTGCTCCTGAGATAGAGCTCTGTCCCCAAGAGGAGGACCGACAGGACGAGAAGCGGCAGAACCAAAGCCAGGCTGCGCCAGTGGAGCGCTGCGGGTGGAGGAGCGAGAGTCTTTTGAGAGAGGACCTTTCCCCCGGTCGAGGAGGCGATCAGCGAGAGGCTCGCCAAGTCGGGGCCGAGTCCGGTCGATTCTGGGCTCGGCGGACTCCAAACCCAGGTCGAAGCGCGCGCGCCGGATTGCGGATCGATGGCTTCGAGCCCGACGAGCCCGGTGCCTCCGAGGGGAAGGTAGCCTTCGTATCGGCCGGGGGCCGTCTCCGTGAGGCCGATCATGACGCCCTTGCCGCCCGCTCCAAAAACTGGGCTGCTTCCGAGGATATGCTGCGAGGCGAGCGAGCGCCTGTCCGGCCCCTGGGCCTCCACGATGAGATGCGCGTTGCCGCCCTCGACGATGGCGCTCGCCCGGAGGCTCGAGTCCGGGGACGCGCGCTCGATGGCTCGGATCGTTTGGCTCCAAAGCCGGTTGTATGCGCTCTCGCCCGACCACGCCGAAAGCCAATGTCTCCCCGAATCGCTCGTGAAGACCGCCACCTTGCCGTTTCCATAGCGCCAGGAGGCCAGGAGCGGATCCCAAGCGGATATCGGCTTGCCGCCCGAGTCTCGGCCGGCCTTGCCTTCGGCCTCGAGCTCCAAAGTGGCCAAGGTCTTGGCCTTCGTGACCAGATAGCCGCGGACGGTAGGCAGCGTAGCGCCCAGGCCTTCGACGATCGTCGAGGGAGCGCTGATCCGCGTTCGGATCGCGCCCTCCTGGATCAAGTCGCGCGTCATCCGCAACGTCTCCTTGCCTATCACGGTCGGTATCTGGTCCGCAGTGGCGCGATAATACTTGCCTCCGCACCATTCGGCGATGTCCCTGAGCAGGGTGTCGTTGACTTCGTCGCCGATCCCGATCGTCGACACGGTCACGCCGGCATCCGCGAGCCTGGCCGAGAGGCCGCGGAAATCGGCGTCGGGGGTGAGGCCGTCGGTCAGGATGATCGCGTGCCTATTGGTCGGTCCCGGCTCGCCGAAGCCTCTGATCGCCTCCTCGAGGGCGGTGGAGAGGTCGGTGCCT
The DNA here is from genome assembly GCA_963828175.1 of uncultured Spirochaetota bacterium. Lineage (GTDB taxonomy): Bacteria > Spirochaetota > Spirochaetia > Treponematales > Rectinemataceae > UBA1306. The sequence continues at coordinate 5,259 of CAWHFT010000096.1, read as the reverse complement.
CCTCCTTCGCCCAGGCCCGAGAGGGAGGCTAGGATCTTCTCGCGATCCGAGGCGGGCGTGAAGGGAAGGACCCATGAAGGGCTCGTGTCGAAGCCGATGATGCCGACCTCGTCGATGGGCTTGAGCCGGTCTATCGAGGCGGCGACGCCCCTCATGGCCGCCTGCTCCTTGGAGCCCGAGCCGATCATCTCGCTCATGGAGCCCGAGTGGTCGATGATGAACAGGAGCTTCTCTCGCGTAAACAGGAGCCGCTGCCGCGAGTCCGTCTCGACGGGGAGCATGTCCTCGAGCGGCGTCGCGTAGTATTCGCCCCTTCCCAAGGACGACTCGCCGCCGACGACCAGGAGCCCGCCGCCTCCCGCGACGTAGTCCTGAAGCGAGGCTTGCTGCGATTCGGTGATCGCCAGGGCCGGCAGGTCATCGAGGACGACCGCCGAAAGCCCGGCGTAACCCGCCGAATCCGAAGGCAGGGCGGAAGGCCCTCCGCTCTCGGCTTTCATCCCCTGGGCGCGCAGCGCGGCCGCGATGGGCGATGCTCCCCTCGCCCCGTCCACGCCCGGGGCGGCACTGTCCCCCGTGACCACCAGGACTTCGGGTTCAGCGCCGACTTCGAGGTAGGCGCCCGACCGGGCTTCCTCCGGAGAGGAGCCGTCGGCGAGGATAGCCTCGACCGTGACGGCTCTCCTGCCCCTCGAGCCGGCGTCCACCGCCAAGGATATCTCGTTGAGGCCGGCCGAGAGCGCGGCCGCTCCCCGCGAGGCGAGAGCGCCGTCCACTCGGAGGGCGTACCCTATCTTCCTCGCGGTGGCCGAGAAAAGCCTCCAGGTGAGCGCGGCCCGCTCGCCGGGGTGCGATTGCTCGGGCGCCGCGAGGCCCTGGGCGATGACCGAGGCCGACGCCGAGCCCGCGGGCACGACGTCGATCGCGACGCGGCGGCTCGCGAGCGCCGGTCCGGAAGGCGGGGCGCCGCCGTTCGCGCGGCCGTCGCTGAACAGGTAGAGCGTCTTGCTGCCGGGCCCTGACGCGGCCAGGGCGCTTGCGGTGTCTATGGCCGCCGAGAGGTCGGTGGCCTCGGGCTGCGGAGCGCCGAGCTCGGCGGACTCGAGGATCGCCGCGGCCCGGGCCGGCGCGGTCGGAGGAGTCAACACTCTCGTCCTTCCGGCGAACGAGACGGCCGCGACGCGGTCGCGGGGGGCGAGCGCCCGGACGAGGGACAGGGCCGCCTCCCGCGAAGCCTCGATGCCGCTCGAGCCGATCGAATTCGAGGCGTCTACCAGGACCACGATCGTCCTCGCCCGCGTAGGGTAGGGCAGGGAAGCTCCCGCCAGGGCGAGCGCCGCGGCCGCGATGGATGCCGCCCGCAGGGCCCCCATGGTCTTCGAGCTGCCCTTCCAGACGAGCCATTCCGCCGCGAGACATGCCACCAGGAGGACCACGGCCCACGCGCCGAGAGGCATCCGCCGCGTCTCGTCGGTGGAGGCGAGGGCGGTGGCCGCGGCGTTTCCGGACTGCCCTGCCGCCTGTCCCGCCCGGAGCTCCCGGGGCGCGACGTCCAGCTCTTCCGCCGGCACGTTGGCCGCCAGGTATCCGCTGGCCGATCTCGACCATTTGGTCCCCGCGGCCTCCCATTTGAAAAATCCCTCCTCCCTGGGCGTCAGGATCGCCGTCGGCCCGGTCCGAAGCAGGTCGACCCGGTCGCTGCGCACGGCGAAAGTCCGAGGCAGCGCCCTCCGCGACGCTTCGCCGACGACGAGGGTGAAGGCCGACTGGTCGTCGACCCGGGGGACGCACCACTGGAAGAAATTCTGCGCGAGGACGGGAAAAGCGCTCTTGAGGCCGAGGTCGGAGCGCGACAGGTCGATGCCGAAGGCCAGGGATCGATATCCGTTGCGCTCCCAGGCGACCAGGGCGGGGGAGCCTCCGACGTCGGCAAGGACCACGGCGCCTGGGCGAGTGGAATAGCTCCTGGCCGAATCGGCCCGAGCGCCCTCCCAACTGACGAAACGCGACAGCGGGTGTCCAGGCTCGGTCGAGACGATGCGCCCCGAGACGAGTCCGCGCTTCGCGAGCGGAGCGTCCGGCGGCGGATCGCCGAACGCGAGGAGGTTGCAATTCAGGCTCGAGGGCGGCCGTGTCGCGCTGCCCGGCTCGGACACGACGATATTTACGCCCTCGAGCGAAGCGGGGAATTCCGGGGCCGTCGTGTAGGAGACGCCGCCGAAGGCGAGGGCGGCCTTGAGGAAGGGATCCGGCGTTCCTACGACGAGGACCGAGAGGGCCCGCTGCGCTCCGACGGAGAGCCGGTAGACGCTCCCCGGAGCGGCGTCGATGTCGGAGGCGGGCGTTGAGCCTTCGGCGATCGGCTCGAGGCCGATCGCATAGGATCCGTCCGCTATCTCGCCCGGCAGACGCGCGCTGGCGCGTGACCAGCCGGGGGCCGCGGCGACGAGGGTCGAGGCGAGTTCCTGCTTCCCGCGAGAGATCTCGATTCTCGCCGTCTTCTCGCCCGGCCATCCGTTCCAGAGCTCGAAGGTCGCCACGCTGCCGCCGGCCGCATCGCGCTCGAGCCGCAGGCCGGTCACGCCCAGGCTGTCGCCGCTTGTGCCGATGGTTTCGATGCGCAGCTGCCCGCCGAAGACCGCGGCGAGCTTTTCCCCTTGGAGATCGAGGCCCCCGTCGCTGTAGAGGTGGGCTCGCCAGCCTCCTTCGGTCCTCGCCAGCCATGAGGCGATCTCGTCCGAGCAGGCTGCCTCCCTGAAAGCTTCCGAGCCGGCTTTCAACGGCCTGAGGGCCGCGATGACCCGGCCTTTGTCGAGGCTGGGCTCGGAAAGGAGGGGCCGCGCGGTCGAACCGCACGCGAAGGCCATCATCGGCACATCCGGGCCTGAATGCGGCTATTTCGCGGCTCGCCCGGGCAACCGCCGCCTGCACTCGGCTCGCCATGGCCCCGTCGACCGCCTCGTCGCGGAAGGCCATCGAGGCGGAGACGTCGATGATGAAGACAGTCCCCGGCTCGATGATCCTCCGCGAGACCAGGGAGGGGCCGGCGGCGGCGAGCGAAGCCAGTGCGATGGCCGCCAATTGCAGGAGCAGGAGAAGGATCGAGCGGCGCTTCAGGGCGTCTCCGCCCGAGGTGGCGCCCGCGAGCTGCCTCCAGAGGTAGGTCGAGCCTACCGCCTTGCGCCTGAAGCGCATCCTGAGGAAATACAGGAAGCGCGACCGGCAGCGCCGCCAGCGCGATGAGCAGCGCCTCGGGCCTCGCGAAACCGAGCGAGCCGAGGTGGCTCAGCATACGATCCCCGCCTTCTTGAAGTCCTCGTTGAAGACGCGGGCGAGCGCAGCGTCCGAGCGCAGCAGGCAATAGCCGAGCTCGCGCCGGGCGCATTCCGCGCGGACCTTCGCGAGGTATGACTGGAGGGCGTCATCGTAGCGGCCCGCGAGGCCCTCGTCGACGAGCTCTGGCGTCTCGGTCCCTTCCTCCATGTCGACGAAAGTCACCTCGCCGCGTTCCGGCGGCTCGAGCTCCTCCGCGGCGCCAGCACCTGGACGACGTGGGTCTCGCAGCCCGAGGAGGCGATTGCGTCGAGGGACCGCGGCCATTCCGGGAAGAGGAGGTCTGAGACGAGTACGGCGATGCATTTGCGCCCGTACCGCGCGGCGAACTGCCGCAGGCAGGCCTCGGGCGCCGAGCGCGGGACGGACTCGAGCGAGTGGGCTGTCCGCGCTATGCCCGCCATCGTGAGCTTCTTCCGCTCGGGCCTGACCGGCTCGAGGAGGGACGCCCCGAGCGCCGACACTCCGGCCCGGTTCCCGCCGCGCAGGGCTATCCCCGCCAGCACCGAGGCGATGCGCTTGGCGAGCTCGAGCTTGCTCGGCCCGCCGTAATCCATCGAGCGGCTGACGTCGACCAGGGTGACCAGGGTGAGCTCCTTCTCCTCGGCGCACAGCTTGACCAGGAGCTTCCGGGACCGCAGGTAGACCGACCAGTCGAGGAGCCGGACGTCGTCGCCGGGGATGTACTCGCGATAGTCAGCGAATTCGATCCCGCCCCCCGTCGCCGGACTTCGCTGCTCACCCGCGGCGAAGCCCGAGAGCCTCCGCCTCGCGCGGATGGACAGGCCCTTCGCCAGGGCGTAGTCGCCGTAATAATCCGTCGTCACGCCGCGAGCCTTCAGGCCTTTTCCGGCTTGCCCGCCGCCGATCCGGAGATCGCCTCGTCGAAGGCGAGCGCCTCGCGGGCGGCCGCTGCGGCGTCGGCGATCAAGGCTTCGACCGGGATGCCTTCGCTCTGTCCCTCGAAGTTCAGGGCGATGCGGTGGCGGAGGGCGGGCACGAGGACGCTCTCGACGTCGGCCATCGTCGCGTTGTAGCGGCCGGCCAGCAGGGCGCGGGCCTTGGCCGCGAGGACTATGGCCTGGGCGCCGCGAGGGCCGGCCCCGTAGCGCGCGAACCGTCGGACCCGCTCGGGAGAGAGCGGGCGCTCGGGCTGGGTGCCGAGGACGATCCGCGCCGCCGTGTCGAGGATGGCGGGGGATGCCACCACCTCCCGCGTCGCCCGCTGCAGCGCCAGGATGTCGGCCTCGCGCATCACGCCCTCGGCCGCCGCTTCCGCCGGTCCGGACGTGCGCTCGAGGATGCGCACGAGCTCCTCCTGGCCCGGATGGCCCACGATGATCTTGAAGAGGAATCGGTCGACCTGGGCTTCGGGCAGGGGATAGGTGCCTTCCATCTCGAGGGGGTTCTGGTGTCGCGAGGACGAGGAACGGCCGCGGCAGCGGATAGGTCCTCCCCCTGCACCGTCACCGCCCGCTCCTGCATGGCCTGCAGGAGCGAGGACTGGGTCTTCGGGGAGGCGCGATTGATCTCGTCGGCGAGGACGAGGTTGGCGAAGACGGGGCCCGGCTCGAAGCGCAGGCCGAGACTCCGCCGTCGTCGCCTCGCCCTGGGCGATCATCGTCGCGCCCACGACGTCCGAGGGCATGAGATCCGGGCGTGAACTGGACGCGCGAGAATCTCATCATGAGAGTGTCGGCCAACGTGCGCACGATGAGCGTCTTGCCGAGGCCGGGGACTCCCTCGAAGAGGACGTGCCCCTCGCAGCAGGAGGGCCACGAGGGCGAGGTCGATCACCTCGTCCTGGCCCACGATGATCCTGGCAATCTCCTCCCTGACTCTCGCCATTCCGTGCACGCAGGCGGCTATGGGCATCTCTTCGCTGTTCATCGGCTTTCTCCTTTCGATAGCGCCATGAAGTACAGC
>CAWHFT010000095.1:0-17263 GCA_963828175.1 uncultured Spirochaetota bacterium | reverse complement strand
GAATCGCGAACGCTGCGCAGCGACCATTCGAACCGAGGATACCGTCGCCGATGCGTCGCAAACCGGCGGCCTCGTCGATGTGGACTATGCCTGGAGCAAGGCGCTCAAGCTGAGCGCCGGCGTGCGCTACGCGGCGGAACGCGGCCTGGTCGGCTCGCAAAGCTTCATCGGCGCGAACCCGAGCCCGGGGAGCCTGTTCGCCCCCGCGAGCGGTTTCGGCAGCGGCATCAACGCAGCCGAGCTCAATCCGCTCACCGGCCAGCCCGCGACCCAGAACTTGAGCCCGCTCACGCCCGGCACCCCCGGCACCCCCGGCGATGCGCTGGACGGAACGTTCCCGTCCGCCGGCGCCACGTGGCACCCGCAGCCGCGCTTGACGTCTACTCCAATGGCTCGAGGAATTGGTCGAGGGCGACGGCGCACAGCGCTACGAGATCGGCGCCGCCTGGCAGGTGGCCGAGCGCACGCGCCTCTACGTGCGCGACGAGCAACAGACCGGTCTGTCATCCGCCTACAGCCTGAACGGCACCGAGGAGGCCGACCGATTCGCTCATCGCAGGGGTCGACACCACCTATCTTCAAGATACCAACCGCAGCGCCGCTGCTTACTCGGAGTATCGCCTCGAGGACGGCGGTCAGCGGGATGCAGTCCCAGGAAGCCACCGGGCTTCGCGACACCTGGGTGCTCGCCCCCGGGCTCAATCTGCGGACCACCGCGGAGTACCTCGACGTGCAGAGCGCCACGGCACCCGGTGCGGTCGCCGCGACCGCCGGTCTCGACTACAGCCGCGAGCGCGGACTGGAAGGCCTCGAGCCGCGTCGAGTGGCGCAAGCTCTACGACGATCCGGGCGTCGTCGGCCGCGACGGGCAGACCAGCACCCTGCTGACGCTGTTGCTCGCGCGCAAACTCAATCGGGACTGGACCCTGTTGACCCGCGAATACTATTTGATCCAAAACAATCACGAAGACGCCGAGGGCAACGCGAAGGCGAACGGCTGGCAAAATCGCTATCAGCTCGGCGTGGCCTATCGGCCCGTCGACGACAACCGCTTCGATGCGCTGGCCCGCTACGAGTACCGCGAGGACAAACATCCTCGGCGATGCAGCCGGGCTTTCCGAGCAGGTGGCATCGGTGCTCGGCAACTGGCACCCGTCGCGACCGTGGTGGCTCAGCACGCGCGTCGCCTTTCAGGACGAGCACGATCGATTCGCGGCGATCGAGGGAGGCGGACGCGATTCGTATCAAGCGTGGCTCGCGGGCGGACGGCTGCTCTACGACCTGAGCGAGCGCTGGGACGTGGGCGTGCAGGCCTACACCCTGCGCGGGGATACCGGCAGCGCCGAGCAGTACGCGGTCTGGGGTCGAGGTCGGGCGGCTCATGGTGGAGAACCTCTGGCTCAGCCTGGGATACGACTTCAGCGGGTTCACGGCGAAGGACATGAGCGGCAGCGACTACACGCAACAGGGAGTGTACCTGCGCATCCGCTGGAAATTCACCCCAGGACCTCTTCAAGGGCAGCGACCGCGAATTCAATCGGGCGCTCGATCGATGAGAAGGAACATGACATGAAACGGCTCCACGTTTTTGCGCTCTCGGCACTGGCACTCGGCGCTGTGCGTCGGCGCCTCGCGCCACGCACCGCGGCGCCTACGTGGCTATCAGCCCTACGAGGCGCAGGAGCTTGAGATCAAGCAGCTCAACGACACGGGCCGCAACCCGCTTGCGAGCTTCGCGCTCGCCAAGGCGCAATGCTGGCTGGACGTGAGCTTTCACGAATTCACCCGCAACGAGCGCTCGCCGGTTCCCGCGCGAGGCGCTGGAACAGTCGCACCGGATCACCGAGGAGCTGAGCGCGGGACCTCCCCCTCGGCGCTCGAAACGCCGCTCGTCAACGGCGCGGCACGCCTGCGCCCCGATCTGTGGAACCGGCTGGGGATGGTAAAGTCTGACCAAGCGTCGGGATCGAGCTGCGGAGCGGCATTGGTCGCCTGCGCGCAGGTCGGCAGCTCGTGCACGCGGGCAACGAGTACCGCCAAATCGGCTGGCGTCACGCGCGTCCGTACGTGCAGATTGCCGAGGATAAAACAGAGGATGCGGCCACGGCCGTCGCCCATTGCGCGGCCTCCCCGCCTGCTGCGGGGCCTTCCGCGGCAGCGGCCGTGGCGCCTGCCACACCGGCACCGCCCGCCGAGCAAACCGAGCACCTGACCATCGAAGCCGAAGTGCTGTTCCGCTTCGCCGGCGGCGCGTGGAGCGACCTTCAGCCGCGCGGCCTGACGCTGCTCGACGATCTCGCCTCGCACCTTCACGAGAGCTACTCGAGCATCCGCCTGATCGAGCTCTCGGGCTACACCGATCGACTCGGATCGAGGGCCTATAACCTGAGCCTGTCGAGCGAACGCGCCGACACCGTCCGGGCGTATCTGATCGCGCGCGGCGTGGGCGCGACGATCGAGGCGCACGGCAAAGGCTCCGAGGATCCTGTGTCCCGCTGTTCCACCAAGCTTCGCGGTGCGCCGCTGCACGCATGCCTCAAGCCCGACCGTCGGGTCGAGATCGTGCGTGTCCGGGCGTGCGCCGCTGATCGTGCGCCTGCGGCACGGTCCGCTGCTCCGCGCGTCCGCGGCACGGACCGCTGCTCGTGCGTCCGCGGCACTGTCTGTCATAGCCGACAGATTTCATAAAAAGTCAGGCGCACCTATCATCCGGGATCGCGAATTGCTCTTCGAGCCAATTCCATTTCATAAGCCTACATTTGGAACTCGCCACGATTTGAGCGATTCAGAAAAAACTGCCATGACAAAGCGTTCGACCTTCACTGCGGCAGCGGCAGCCGTTGCCGCCTCGGTAATCGTCATGGGATGCGGCGGTGGGGGCTGCCACTCCGCCTCCTCACCGAGGCCACTGCCTCCTCCGGCCACGGCATCCTCGAGTACCACGTCCACTGGGAGAGCACCACGTCCACGGGAAGCACCTCTACCGGGACCACCAAATCCAGCGGCACCACCTCATCCTCCGGCGGAACCACGACCTCATCCGGCCGGCAGCACTTCTTCCGGCCGGCAGCACTTCTTCCGGCGGTGGCACCTCATCCGGCGGTGGCACGTCATCCGGCGGCGGCAGCTCATCCGGCACGCCGCCAAGTACGCCGAACGTGCCGGCCGCGAGCTTCGCCTGCGGAAGCGCCACCGCAACCGCGCCGACGGGCTCGCCTGGCGGCCCATCGCTGAGCATCACGCTCCAGGGCAACGACCCGACCCAAACCTATACGTCGAGGGTCGAAGTTCAGCGTCAAATTTCAAACCGAATCGAAGGTTGCGGACGATATCGCCTGGCAAATCGCGGATTACACCGGCAAGGTTCAGGCGTCGGGCTCGATCGGTGTTTCGGCGGGTGCTCGGGTCGGCGGACCACTTCGTCATGCCGGGGTTCGTGAACTGCCACTACCACTCCGAGCCCGCGATCGGGCCCGGGCTCTACCAGCACATCTTCGAGAAGGCGAACGTCTACATCCAGGGCGCGATCGGTCCGGTCGACGAGGAAGACCTCTACTACGGGATCCTGTGGGGCCTGGTCACCGCGATCAAGGGCGGCCAGACCGCCATCGTGGACATGTACTACGGCCGGACCGGGATGGAGCACTTCGGCTGCGTCCCCGCGCTGCAGGCGTACGCCGACTCCGGGATGCGGACCGCGTTCGGGCTGGTCAGCAGGGACCAGAACATCTACGCCCACCAGGCGGACTCAGAGTTCCTTGCCCGGCTGCCCCCGGACCTCGCGGCCGAGGTCCGGGCGTCGCCGATGGGTTACGCCTGGGCGGTCGACGACGTGATGGCGACGTTCGAGGCGCTGTCCGACCGCTGGCACGGCCGGGATGACCGGATCCGGATCGTCACCGCGCCGGACTGGACGCCCGCCTGCTCCGACGAGCTGTACCAGCGCTGCCAGCGGGCCGCCGATAGACGGGGACTGACTGGGCTGTCGATGTGGGCATGCCATCAATGATACGGAATGCCCCGCGGCTTAGGCAAGGCAATACGGAATCGACCGGCGCGGCCCTTGCCCATTATCGCGGCCGAAGGCCATACTCGTGCCTCATGAGAACATTCGCCGAGCTTTTGTCCAGCCAGTACGCTGCGGACCTCGCCGCTCGCTTCCTGCGCTACGTAAAGATCGAGACCACCAGCGACCGCCATATCGAGGACATACCTTCCACGAAGACGCAATGGGATCTCGCGCGCCTCCTCGTAGCCGAGCTCGGCGACCTCGGCATCGCGGACGTCTCGCTCGACGAGCACTGCTACCTCTTCGCGCGGCTGCCAGCCTCGCCAGGCCTCGAGGGCGCGCCCTCGATCGGCCTCTTGGCGCACATGGACACCGCTAGCGACGTCTCGGGCGCCTTCGTCAAGCCGCGCGTCGTCGAGGCGTACGACGGAAAACCGATCCTCCTCGGAGGCGCCCGCGCCGAAGTCCTCGCCCTCGACCCCGCGGGGCTTGTCCTAGACCCCGCCGCCGACCCGGAGCTCGCCGGGCACGTCGGCGACAGCCTCGTCGTCACCGACGGCACGACACTGCTCGGCGCCGACGACAAGGCGGGCCTCGCGGAGATCATGACCGTCGCCGCGCTCCTCATCGCCCATCCCGAGATCCGGCACGGCCCCCTCGAGCTCGTCTTCACGCCCGACGAGGAGACCGGCAAAGGCATGAACCTCTTCCCCCTCGAGCGGCTCCAGTCCAAGGTATGCTACACCGTCGACGGCGGAAAAGCCGGGGAGATCGAGGCCGAGTGCTTCACGGCGTACGCGGTGAAGGCCCAGTTCAAGGGCAAGGCGATCCACATCGGGAGCGCGCGAGGCAAGCTCGCCAACGCCGTGGCGATGGCCGGCAGCTTCGTGTCCATGCTGCCACGCAGCGAGGCGCCCGAGTCCACCGACGGCTGGTACGGCTACTACTGCCCCCTCGAGATTTCCGGCACGCTCGAGAGCGCCCGCGTCGAAGTGTTCCTGCGCGACTTCACCCAGGCCGGAATGGAGGCGCGCATCGCTGCCGTGCGCGCCATCGCCGCGGCCGTCGAGGCGCAGTTCCCCCTCGGCTCCGTTGCGCTCGAGGTGACCAAGCAGTACGTCAACATGCGCGAGAAGCTCGACGAGGTACCCGAAGTGCTCGAGCGCCTCGTGGAGGCATCGCGGCGCGCGGGCCTCGAGCCGCACGTCAAGCCGATCCGCGGCGGCACCGATGGCGCCAGGCTGACGGAGATGGGCGTGCCGACGCCCAATGCGTTCACCGGCGGGTACAATTACCACAGCCGCCTCGAGTGGGCATCGCTGGGCGAGATGGTCCTTTCGGTCGAGACGCTGATCGAGCTCGTTAAGCTGTGGACCGCGTGAACGAGCTGCTCTCGTTCACCGCGAAAGGGCAAAGCCCCTTTCGCTCGTAGAAGTATGAGCCTCAGAATAGTCTCGCGAAGGCCTCGTAAGAGTCATTCATAGCCTTCGCAAGAGTCTCGCGACGCTTGTCCGAGACATTTCCGAAGCCTTCGCGAGAAATCTTTCCAGTTGAAAAATGTTTGTATTCAGGCTCGGTATTTTTTGTTTCGAGCTCAAAACGAACTGAATTCAGCTGAAATCGCTTTGTTTTTGTATATGTGAAAGAGCAGGCTCAAGCGCTTTTTAATGTAACGAGGCCGCCCGAAGGCGGCCTCGCGAATCTCTCCAAAAGCGAGCCGACTACAGTATCAGCTTGACCCCGACTGTCAGTGTGTAATTCGGGAAATAGCCGTTGTCGCCGTATACAACGCCAGTCGGGCCTTGAACATCAGTAAGGTAATACGGAATCGAATAAGAATTACCGTTTTCATCTTTTTGCGTCAACTGTTGCCTTATCGGAATATCGAAAGCGAACTTCGTGAACACTCCGATTGGGCCTAGGTTGATACCCAATCCTACGCCCGGATACCAATAGAAAGTGCCGGTGTTAAGATTCGAAGAATTTTCGTTCTGCTGAACGAGGGCACCGGCGCCCAAGTCCAACATCGGATCGAGGAAGGCTCGCGAACCAAAGATGTGGTAGGAAAAATAGAGCGAGAGGTCGTAGCTTTGACTGGTTATAGTTGAAATAGGATCCGTATATTGCGCCGAGGTATTGAACTTGAAGCCAAGGCCAAGGTGCTTTCCCGATATCTCTAGGAAGGCTCCATACCAGGCATTTGCCTTGAACTCGCTGACTGCTTGGCTGAAGGTTTCATCAGTTGTGTCCATATATAAGGCGCCAGTGACACCGATCATAAGCTGGGCAAAGGCTCCCGAGCCGATTACCGCAGCCAAGACAACTGCAACGAAAAGTTTCTTGCTCATTAACGATCCTCCTAACAGGACAAGTACACTCAACTATAACGCACAGCGACTAGAAAGCAATAATGCTCGGTCAATCTAATAGGCGTAAAAATACTGGAAAATACCTCAGTCGGATAGTATCATATGAAGGGTCCATAAGCCACGAATCCAAGGAGCCGCAATGAAACGAAATATCATCGTTCTCGTCGGAATGCTCGTACTCGCCAGCGGGATATTCGCGCAAAACAAGGGCGCGATCATCATTCAATGCGACATGAGCGGCGCCCAAGTCCTGTTAAATGGAAGGCTTATCGGCAATACCACACCAAACTTCTCCACGCTCGTCCCTCCAGGAAATTATACGGTGACAGTCCGCAAGGCCGGATACCGCGACTACAACAACTCCTTCGCGCTTACAGCCGGAGGCATAACGCTCCAGGTCTTCCTAGCGGGTGGCGGCGGAGGTGCGCCGTTATTGCCAGCGCCCAACACTTTGTCCCAAGCCATGAACTATAACCTTTCGGTCCAATCCAACGTCAACGGTGCCGCAGTCTTCATCAACGGCAACCAAGCCGGCCAGACGCCCTTCTCCGCCCAGGTGCCGCCCGGCTCCTACTCGGTGCTGGTCAGGGCTCCCGGCTTCCTCGACTACAACCAGAGCATCATCGTCGGCAACGGCCCCGCGCAGGTCAACGCGATGCTGCAGGGGCAGAACCAGATGCTGACCGTCCAATCCAACGTCAACGGAGCCGTCGTCTTCATCAACGGCAACCAGGCCGGGCAAACGCCTTTCAGCACCCAAGTGCCGGCAGGCTCATACACGGTGTTGGTCAGAGCTCCCGGATACACGGACTTCAACCAGAACGTCATGGTCGGCAACGGCCCCGCGCAGGTCAACGCGATGCTCCAAGGCATGTTCTCCAGCTGGCAGCTCAGCCTGCCCGATAACATGCGCGTGAGGGACATGCCGGGCCAGGCGAGAGGCCTGGAGATATGGATCGACGGGGTCCAGCAACCCACCGCTCAAGGGCAGATGTCCGCGGGCGGGCAGTTGACGCCGGGAAGGCACGTCATCAGGCTGGTTTCCGGAAGCATGGCCACGGAGACTCAAGTCGATATCCAGGCGGGCAGGTCCTACATCTTCGAGCCCTATCTCGGCCTCAACGTAAAGTAAGCTCGAGTGTCCAGAGGGGCGGCCGCAAAGCGCCCGCCCCTCTTTCGTATACAAACACCAATAGACCGGCTATACTCCCCGACGAAAATGATCGATTTGAGCGAATACGAAGCCTTAGCCCGAGAGATGGGAGCCTTTAAGGATATCGAGCTCGATATCCTCAAAGAGTCCTTCGCCGCATGGCTCGAGCGGCCCGGCGACCCGTATACCGTGCTCGAGCTGAGGGACGGAAAGGTGCTGGCGGCTTTCGCCGTCGTATGCCGCGAGACGGGCACAGAGTACACCTACGACATACGGGCGATCTGCGTCGATCCTTCCTACATCGGCAAGGGCGTGACGGTCAGCCTCATCGGGATGATCGAGGAAGAGATCCTGAAATCGGAAAGCTCGGCGATACTGCGCTACGAAACCTCGAAAGCCAAAGAATCCGCCATCGGCGCGGGCCTGCTGTCCGAGCGGGGCTTCGCCCTCATCGGCCATATCCCGGGCTTCTACGCTCCCGGCGACGATTATTTCATGTATGCAAAGCACCTTCACCGCGCCTCGGCGCACGAAGGCGACGCCAAGGAGGGGCCATGATCATCGGGGCGATCGAGGCGGGAGGCACCAAGTTCGTCTGCGGCCTCTTCGATGCCGACTTCCAAAAATACGCCAAGCCCAAGCTGCTGGGGAAGGCGAGCATCCCCACGACCGAGCCCGCCCGAACGCTCGATGCATCGTTGTCCTTCTTCGCCGAATCCATCGCCACGTCCGGAATCGCCAGGCTGGACGCGTTGGGCATCGGGTCCTTCGGCCCGGTGGACCTTCGCCTCTCCAGCCCTACCTGGGGCTTCATCACCGCCACGCCCAAGGCGCTCTGGCGCGACACCCCGGTCGCGGGATTTTTCCGGGACCGGCTCAATGTCCCCGTCGCCTTCGACACCGACGTCAACGCCGCGGCTTACGGCGAGTACCTATGGGGCGCCGCGAAGGGGCTCAAGGATTTCGTCTACATCACGGTGGGGACCGGCATCGGCGGTGGAGTCTTCGCGAACGGCGATCTCCTCCACGGCTTGGGGCATCCCGAGCTCGGCCACGTAAAGGTCCAACGGGAGGCCTCCGACCGCTTCTCCGGCATCTGCCCCTTCCACCGCGACTGCATCGAGGGCATGGCCTCGGGACCCGCGATCGGCCAGCGTTGGAACGCGCGTGCGGAAGATCTGGCGTCCGACCACGAAGCCTGGGAGCTCGAGGCGCGCTACCTCGCCAAGGCCTTCGCCACCTATTCCTTCGTCCTGTCGCCCGAGCGGATCCTCATGGGAGGCGGGGTCGGCCTCAGGCCCGGCCTGGCCGAGCGGGTGTCGGCCCTCCTCGACGAGGAGCTCGGCGGCTACCTTCCGCAGCTCGAGGACGGCGAGCGGCTTTCAGCCTTCGTGGCCAGGCCGCAGCTCGGTTCGGAGGCGGGCCTTTACGGCGCGGCCGCCATAGCGCTGCGCTGCTGTCAGGACTAACTCGCCTCGGTCCTCCTCCGTCCCGATTTTCACGTTCAATATCCTTGTCGATCCCGCCGAAAATCAACTGAAGAGAGGCCACCTTGGACGCATTCGCCTTCACCGACGCCATCGTCGTGACGCCGCGCAAGATACGCGCCGGCGCTTCCCTCCTCGTCGAGGGCGGCAAAGTCACCGGCTTCGGGCTCGGGGCGCGCCGAGAAGTGCGGATCGGGAGCGGAGCCTACGTCTACCCGGCTCTCGTCAACGTCCACGACCACCTCCGCGGCAACTACTTGCCGCGCGTGGGCCCTGCCGAGGGCAGTTTCTATCCCAACTGGTCGCGGTGGGACGCCGACCTCAAGGCTTCCCCCGTGTTCGCCGAGCGCTCCGCCCTGAGCGTCGCCCAGATGTACCTGCTCGGCGCGTACAAGAACCTCTTCTCCGGCGTGGGCACCGTGAACGACCACTTCCCGCACGAGCTCAACGACGACTACCTCGACACCCTCCCCATCCGCGCCATCAGGGAATACTGCCTCGCCCACGAGTGCTCCAGCTTCGATCTCAAGTGGGGAGACGGTATCGAGGTCGAGCACGCTCGCGCGGCCCTGCGCGCGTGGCCATTCATCACGCACCTGGAAGAAGGCTTCGACCCCGAGAGCATGGACGGCATCGGCATCCTGGAGCGCGCGAAGGCCCTCGACGACCGGGACCTCCTGGTGCATTGCATCGGGTTCTCGGAGGGCGACATCAAGAAGGTGAAGCGGGCGGGAGCGAGCGTCGCCTGGTGCCCGGCCTCGAACTACTTCATGTTCAACCTCACCTGCAAAGTGCGCAAGCTGCTCCGCGCCGGGGTCAACGTCGCGCTCGGGCACCGACTCGACCCACACCGGCTCGGTCAACCTGCTCGCAGAGATGAAATTCGCCCGCAAGGTCTACCGGGACATCTACGGCGAGGAGCTCCCCGCCAAGACCCTCTTCGACATGGTGACGATCAACGCCGCTCGCGCCCTGGGACTCGAAGGCCGAGCCGGGCCAGCTCGAGCCGGGAGCCTGGGCTGACGCGGCGGTGTTCAGGGCGAAGGCCGACGATCCATACGAGAGCCTCGCCCTGGCGGAGTGCGAAGACCTGGAGCTGCTGACGCATCGAGGGCCATGCCGGTCTACTGGCGACGAGGCCAAGTACGGCGCCCGCCTTCGAGGCCATCGCGGGAGCCGAGGCCGCGGACCTCGGCCGAGTGATCGTCGGCGGCAGGGCGATGCTCGTCAAGGGAGACCCGCCGGCGCTGTATCGCGACGTGCGCTCCGCGGTCGGCTTCGCGAAGAAGCTGGATTATCTTCCCTTCGAGGCGTGATGCGGCGAATTATGGCGCGGCGAGGGCTGGAATTGAGCGGCCAAGAGGCCTACACTAAGAAAGCGTCGCCGCGAGTACTGCAAGGAAAGAGGAGCTTAAAGAGGATGCCAAAGGTAGGGAACTACCGCGCTAATTCGGTGATCTACTTCCAGGGGGACGTCGTAAGCGACAAAGTCTACGTCCTGCAACAGGGGAAGGTGAGCCTCAACTACACCGACATCGAGACGTCGAAGGAAATACGCGAGATCATCCAGACGGGGGAATTCTTCGGGGTCAAGAGCGCCCTGGGAAAGTATCCGCGCGAGGAGAACGCCGTCGTCCTCTCCGACGCCCAGGTCCTCGTCTTCACGGTTCCCGAGTTCGAGGTGTTCGCGCAGGCCCAGACGCGCATCATCATGAAGATGCTCAAGGTCTTCTCCAACCAGCTCAGGCGCGTGCACAAGCAGGTCGACAACCTCCTTCAGACTAACGAGGCCGAGAGCCCCGAGGCCGGCCTCTTCAAGGCGGGCGAGTACTACCTCAAGGCGCGGCAGTATTCCCAGGCCAAGTACATCTTCAGCCGCTACCTCACCTATTACCCGGCCGGCAGGCTGGCGGAGCAGGCGAGTCGCTACCTCGAGGCGGCCGAGAACAGCTCCGCCAAGTACGGCGACGGCAAGGGGCCGTCGCCGCTGATGGTCGAGTCGACGCGCACGGGAGGAGGACCGAGCTCTGGCGGCCCGTCGGGCGACGGCGCGGCGCGGCAGGCCGACGCCCGGGGCTCGAACGGCGAGACGGCCTCCGGCAGGGCGCCCGGGGAGGGGCTTTCCGACGCGGCCAAGAGCTACTACGACGCGGTGAGCCTCTTCAGCTCCGAGAAGTACAAGGAAGCCCTCTCGGGCTTCAAGAAGATCGTCGACGCCAACGCCGACCCGGAGTACGTCGCCAAGGCCCTTTACGAGATGGGCCGCTGCCTGTTCATGCTGCAGCAGTACGACCTCACCATCAAGCATTTCACCCAGATGGTGCAGACCTATCCCAAGCACCCCGACCTCATCGACACGCTCTTCTACCTCGGGCAATCCTACGACAAGAAGGGCGACGCCGAGCGGGCCAAGGGCTTCTTCAAGAAGATTCTCTCGATGGAATCCGACGAGGACGCGTCGATACGCATCAAGGCCGCCAAGGCCCTGCGCCACCTCGAGGAGGCCGCCCGTGGCTGACCTAGCGGCATTCACGCGCTTCGCGCGAACGTACCATCCCGGCGAGATCATCTTCGCCGAATACGAGCCCGGCGACAGCTTCTACCTCATCCAGGCCGGCAAGGTTAAGATCACCAAGATCGTCGGCGACATCGAGAAGACCCTCGACATCCTCCAGCTCCCCGAGATCTTCGGCGAGATGGCGATCCTCGAGGGAGCGCCGCGCTCCGCCACCGCCCAGGCCATCGACACGGTCAAGGTGCTCGAGTTCAACCGGGCCAATTTCGAAGTCCTCATGATGGGCAACCCCCAGATCGCCCTCAGGCTCCTCAAGCTGTTCACCAAGCGCATCTGGGACCAGAAGCGGCGGTTCATGATCCTCACCCTCGACGACCCGCAGGCCAAGATCGCCGACGTCTTCCTCATGCTCGACGAGACCAACGCGGCCGTCCGCGGCGGCGAGCTCGAGGGCGAGAAGCGCGAGTTCCGGGTCACGATGGACGACGTCGCGCATTGGGCGGGCATGTCGCCGGCCGAGGCGCAGACTCTCATCGGGCACTTCGCCAACCAGCGCCGGCTCGAGCTCTTCCCCGACAAGATCGTCGTCAAGAACATCAACGACTTCATTCGCTTGGTAAATTCGCGCAGAAAAAAATAGATCGAGCGAGAGGGCAAACCTTTGCCAAAGGTTTCCCCCCTCGCGCTCCCCTTTTCCAAACCGCTCGCTTTACTCTCCCCAAGCGGCTCAGCTACTATTGTCGTATCCTCCGCCGTTTCAGGAGCGTCGTTTGTCCGCGAAAGTCAATCTCAGCCTGCACGTGAACGGCCAGCGTGTCGACACCGAAGTCGATCCGGCCATGTCTCTCTTGCGCTTCCTGCGCGAGGACCTCGGCCTCGTCGGCGCGAAGAACGGCTGCGAGAAGGGGCACTGCGGCGCCTGCACGGTGATCGTGGATGGCGTGGCGCGGAGAGCCTGCGTCCTCAAGGCTTCGAGAATGAACGGCGCCTCGATACTCACTATAGAGGGGCTCAGGGAACACCCGCTGCAGCGCTCTTTCGTCCACGAGGGCGCGGTGCAGTGCGGGTTCTGCACTCCCGGCATGATCATGGCGGCGAAGGCGCTGCTGGACAAAGTGCCCGATCCTACCGACGCCCAGATCGCCGAGGCGCTGAAGGACAACATGTGCCGCTGCACCGGATACGCGGCGATCAAGCGGGCGATCGCCCGCGCCGCCAAAGAGCTTCGGGGCGGCGAAGCGAAGGAGCTGGGCCGGGCGGGCGCCGACATGCCGGCAGCGGGCGCCGTTGGGCGCTCGGTTGCGCGCAAGGACGCGCCGGCCAAAACTCGCGGCGATAGCCTGTTCGCCGAGGACCTCGCCGACCGCTACCTGCGCGACGGGCTCGGCCGATTCGAGCGCGGCGGGGCTGCCGGTCACGACGACTCAGGCGCGCGCGCCAAGCCGCTCGTGGGCAAGATGCTGTTCAGCGAGCGCGGCCACGCCCGGCTCCTGGCCATCGACGTCTCGGCGGCCGCGCGCGCCGAGGGGGTTGCCCTCGTGCTCACCGCGAAGGACGTGCCGGGCCTCAACGCCTTCGGCCTCTTCGTGCCGCAGCAGCCCGTCATCGCGGGAACGGAGACGCTGTACCTAGGCGACGTCGTGGCGGTCGTGCTGGCCGAGAGCCGCGAGCTCGCGGAAGCGGCGAGGAGCCTGATCTCCGTCGACTACGAGGACTTGCCCCTCCTCTCTTCGCCCGAGGAGAACCTGAAGGAAGGCTCGGCTCTCGTGCATCCGGAGGCCGCCAGCAACGTCGTCCACGAGACGCACGTGCGAAAAAGCGCCGCCGGCTTCGAGAGCGCCCTCGTCCGGGCCCAGGTCGTCATAGCCAACGACTACGAGACCCAGCCGGTCGAGCACGCCTACCTCGAGCCCGAGTCCTGCCTGGCCATACCCGACGCGGACGGCGGAGTCACTGTGTACACCGGCAATCAAGGCTCGGGCGACTACCGCGACATGATAGCAGCCAGCCTGGCCCTGCCCAAGGACAAAGTCCGCGTGGTGCTGGTGGCTTGCGGCGGCGGCTTCGGCGGCAAAGAGGAGCCCACAGTCCAGATTCAGGCCGCGCTCGGCGCCGTACGCTCAGGCAGGCCCGTGCGCATGACCCTCAGCCGCGAGGAATCGATACGGACGAGCACCAAGCGCCACCCCATGCGCATCCGCATGTGCCACGCCGCCTCGAGCGACGGGAAATTGCTCGCGGTGGAATCTCGCGCGGTGGCCGACGCCGGCGCCTACGTCTCGCAGACGGGGCCCGTGGTCTTTCGCTCGGCGGTGACCGCGACGGGGCCCTACACCGTCGACGCCGTCATCGCCGACTCTTACGGAGTCTACACGCACGCGAACCCCTCGGGCGCCTTCCGCGGATTCGGCAGCACTCAGGTGAGCTTCGCCTGCGAGGTCCAGATGGACGAGGTCGCCCGCGCGCTGGGCATGGATCCGATCGAGCTGCGGCGCAGGAACGCCTTTGCGCCGGGCAAGCGCACGGGCACGGGCCAGGTCTTGGACGAAGGAGTCGGCTACCTTGGCACGCTCGAGGCGGCCGCGCGCGCGCTCGATCGGATGCGCGCCGAGTTCGGCGCGGCCGGGGCTCGCGGGGACATGGTCGCCGGCAAGCGCATCGGCTTCGGCGTCGCGAGCTCGTACAAGAACGTCGGCATCGGCACAGGGCTCCCCGACGGCGCGGGCGCCATGGTCGAGCTGGGAAACGAGGGACGCGTCGTGGTCCGCACGGGGGCCGCCGACATGGGCCAAGGCTCCGACACGGTGGCCGCCCAGATCGCCGCCGAAGAGCTGGGCGTGCCCTACGACCTCGTCGACGTCGTCGCCTGCGACACGCGCTCGTGCCCGGAAGGCGGCATGACGACGGCGTCGCGCCAGACGTTCGTGACGGGCAACGCGGTCAAGCTCGCGGCGGGCGAGCTGGCTGCGCGGCTGGCGGCATACCTGCCGGGCGAGGAAACATGGCTCGGCCTCGCGGCAGAGAGCGAGGGAACGGCCACGGATGGCGGCGCGATGGGGTCAGCAAGCGGCAGCGCGAGCGCGGGGGCGAGCGCAGCGCGGGCGCGGCGGCGGCGCTCCGTGCGGCGCGCGAGCGCGCCTTGGCCGCCGGTCTGTCGGTCGTCGCCGAGGCGCGCTACCTCCCGCCAGCCACGAGCGCGCACCGCACCGCGGCCGAGCTGGTCGCCGGCGAGCTCCCCTCGGCCCTCGACATCCACTACGCCTACTGCTTCGCGAGCGCGGCCGTCGCCGTAGAAGTCGATCCCGAGACCGGAGCGACGCGGGCGCTGAGGCTCTTCCTTGCCCAGGACGTCGGCAAGGCCATCAATCCGCTGAGCGTAGCCGGCCAGATCGAGGGCGCCGCCCTCATGGGCCTCGGCTACGCCCTCTCGGAAAACTTCGTCGTGGCGGACGGCGCCGTCGTCACGGACAACTTGCGGAAACTGGGGGTTCCCCGCTTCTCCGACGCGCCGCCCATAGAGGTAGAGATCGTCGAGGCGCCGCAGCCGGGCGGGCCCTACGGCGCGAAGGGCATGGGCGAGGTGGGCCTGAACCCGGTGGCGCCGGCCATCTCGAACGCGATCTTCGACGCCGTAGGCGTCAGGCTGCGATCGCTTCCGATGACGCCGTGCAAAGTCCTCGACGCCCTGAAGCGCTAGTTGGCAGCCAGGTTCGCTGAGAACCAGGAGATGAGCGCCTTCAACCGATTCGAGAAGGAGCTCTGCTTCGATCGCTCGAGGCCGAAGAGTCGCGGCGTGCCGGCGACCGTCACCCCGTACACCAAGAGCTTGTCGCTCAGGGGCACGACGACGAAGGTGGTATGCAGCAGCTCGGGGGGGACGAACGTGATCAGCAGGTACCGCATCGGCGTGAGATTCACGAGGGAGACTTCATATAATCCGTTCGCCAGGTCGAAGGTAAATCTCGAATAGACGTCCTTGAACTGCTCTTCTTTCTGGTAGATCGAATACTCGGCATGGCTCGGCGCGCTCGCCTCCACCGGGTCGGGCAGAGCCGCGAGGCTTGAGACCGAGTCGACGCGATGCGAGTCCAGGATGAAAGTCTCCATTCTTTTCTTCGACTCCGAGTAGACGAGGAGGCCTTTCATCGCCTCGAAGGCCGTGAAGGCCCGAAACACCTTCGCGTCCAGCTCGCCCTTGGACGACACAGCGGGCCGGTCGACGAGGAACAGACTCTCGGTGGCGATGCTGCTGTCGATTCCCCCGACTGCCGACCGGACGAGATCCGCGAAGGGCGTGACCTTCCAGATGCCCAGATCCTGGAGTTTGACGCCGAAGCCGGTGAGGCTGCCGTTCGCCTCCAGCTTTCCGAGATCGGCCGCAGAGAGGAAGCTCAGGTACGACTTCGCCGAAGTCTGCGCGAAGGAGGCGGCGGCCGACACACCGAGGAAAACTGCAATAAGCAGCCGCCTCTTAAATGATCCCTGCATGCGTTGTTCCAACATCCATCCTCCACCGCGACAGATTCAAATATCATTCTTTCCTGCAGGCAATTCAATCGAAGAAGAGCTGCCACGCCGCACGAGGAGGGGGTGTCACGGGATATCCGGACGATGTAATATGAACGAGTTTGGAGCGGATTGTATTCGAGTCAATGCCACAAGGGGGGAAGAATGGTAGAAATACCGGATACCTATATGAGAGAGATGATTGGAAAATCGAAGACCTACTGTATAGTTCTGCTAAAGAAGACGCCCAAAAAAAACGAGGCGGGTTCCGACATCATCACCTGGGAACATGGAAGAAGGAATTTTCAGCTTAAAGAAGAAGGATTATTGCCAATCGTTTGTCCCGTAAACGACACTAGCGATCTTTCGGGAGTAGGTATCTTCAATGCTCCACTTGAAAAGGTTAAGGAAATAATGGATGGCGATCCCGGCGTTCGAGCCGGGATATTCAGCTATGAGATCCATCAATGCAAAGGCTTTCCAGGATCCTCGCTTCCATAACGAGGCAGCGAGGCTGCCGGGGTCAGGTCCGCTTTTGCCCGAGCTGCTTGACGCCTTCGTCGAAGGTCTTCTTGGGCACGACGATGTACAGCAAGGCTTCGCGGTTGAAGTAGAAGTCCTTGCCGTCCTCGTCGACCGCCGCGAAGAAGAGGCCCGCGTCCTCGGCGAAATCCGTCTCCAGGGCCTCGCGGACGCGGTCGTAGAAGGCCACCGCCGTAGAGGGCGAGTCGACGGCAAGGTACTCTGGGTCGGGGCGGCCGAGCAGGCGGTATTTGACGACGCAATCGGCGTCCTTGATGTTCTCGAGCGGTGGGAACTCCTCGAGGCTCGACTCGAAGACGAAGTGGAGGGTCTCGACGCTCTTGCAGGCGATGATCGCCGCGGAGCCGTCGCTCATCTTGAAGGAGATCGCCTCGTCGGGCCGGGAGACTTCGAGGTAGCGCTCCTTGAGGCGGGAAAATTCCTTCTCGTCGACCTCGAAGAAGAGCTCGTTGCCGATCTCCGCGAATTTGGCCTTAAGGCAATACTTCGTGCTCATCCGCCCACCTCCGTGCAGCGTTGATTCTCCCCTCAATGGCATGGGCCTGTCAACGTGCTAGAAGCACTCCGCCACGCCGACTTCATGGCCGCGAACGGCTAGTGCCGAGACTAGAGCCGCGGCGGCGCTACTCGTAGCGGAGGGCCTCGATAGGATCGAGGGCTGCCGCTCGCTGCGCAGGATAG
>CAWHFT010000094.1:0-10721 GCA_963828175.1 uncultured Spirochaetota bacterium | reverse complement strand
GGGCGATCCCGAAAAGGCGGTACGTATCTTTTGGAATGGCCTGCAGGTCGATCCGAACTATCCTTCCTTCCACTACAATCTCGGCTTTGCCTACGACTCCCTGGGCAAGCACGAAGAGGCGCTCAAGGAGTACGAGCAGGCGGTGAAGGCCAGGCCCGGCTGGGTCGAGGCCATGAACAGGTACGGCCTGTCGCTTCTCCATACCGGCAACCACAAGCGCGCGATCGACCTGTTCCAGCAGGTGCTGGCGGTGGAGCCGCTCAATGCCGAGGCCCGCAACGATATCGGCCTCGTCTACGCCGACGAGAACAGGATCGACGACGCCATTCGCTGGTTCCGTCAGGCCTTGGAGGCCGACCCGTTATTCGTGAAATCCGCGCTCAACATCGAGCAAGTCCTCGAGAAATCGGGACGCTGGGACGCGGCTCTCCAGGAAGTCACTCGCCTCGTGGAGATGATGCCCGACAACGTCGAGCTTCGGGTCCGCCTGGCTGCCCTCTACTCGAACCTCGGCAGGCACGATGATTGCAAGGCTGCGCTCGAGGAGGTGCTCCGGAAGACGCCCGACGACCTCAAGGTCCTCAAGCCGTACGCTTCCGCGCTCGAGAGGCTCGGCGACTCCGAGCGCGCGCGGAAAGTATACGAGAAGATCCTGCGCATCGATCCGAACGAAGTCGGTTTCAGGGTCGACCTGGCCCGGCTGGCCGCGGACCGGAGGGACTACGATCGCGCCGAGGCCCAGCTCATCGAGTATCTGCGCGCGAGGCCGGGAGACAAGAAGGCGAGGCTCGAGCTGGCCAAGGCCAGGGCGGGCAAGGGCGACTGGGCGGGCGCCAAGGCTACCTTGGTGGAGCTGGAGCGCGACTTCCCCGACGACGCGGAAGTGCAGCTCGAGCTATCGGCCGCCTATCATTTCCTCGGCGAGAAGGAAAAGTCGGTCGGGGCGGCCGAGAGGCTGGTCACGCTGCGCGGCTCCGCCGGGGAGGAAGACCCCAACGCGCTCCTCGCGAGCCTGGACGTGCTCGAGGGAGCGGTCAAGAACTACTCATCCGACGTTCGCGATGCATGGGACAAAAACCTGCGAGTGCTGCGCGCCTCCCTTCCCGACGACCGCAAGGGCGATCAGGCTCCAGGTCAGGGCGAAGAGGGAAAAGAATCGCCAGAGGCCGATTTTCTCATGCCATTCGCCAGCGCGGCCGCGCCCGAGCCCATACCTGTTGACGAGCAGGAGGAGCTCCTTTTCCTGGACGAGCGCGAGGAAGACTTCGAGGCGGAGCCCCTCGACGAGGTCGAAGAGCCTTCGTTCAAAGAGGCTTCGGAGGAGGACGAGCCTAGACACGAATTCGACGGCCTCATCGAGGTGGGCGACGGCGATTCTGGCGGCAGGGGCTCTGCTGGCTCGGGCGGTGAGGGCTTCGGGCGGGCGCGGCGAAGCATCGGGGCAGAGGCTCCCCGAGCAGCCGCGATACGGCCAAGAGCCGCCCCTCCAATATCCGCCCCAGTACCCGCCGCCGCAATATCCGCCGCAGTACCCGCCTCAATACGCTCAGCCATTTGCGCCGCAGAACCTCCCGCCGCAGACGCCTCAATATCAGCCTCTATATCAGCCGCCGCCCCAAGCTCAGCCGATGGCGCAAACGCCGCAGATGCCGCAGGCATATCCGCCACAAGCTCCGAGTGCTCCACCGACGCCGCCATTGCCGATGCGCGATCGCCGTGCTCCGCCTCGACGGCGGGCGACGGATCGGCCGTCCGAGCCGCCGCCCCAAGCGCCACCCGAGCCGCTGAGCGAGCTTCCGACGGAACCGACGTCCGAGGCCGAGTCCGGAGCAGAACCGGATGCCTTCGAGGAGCCGGTCGAGGAGGCTCAGGGGGCGCCGAAGAGGCCGTGACGGACGACGAAACAGAAATTTGGTCTCCGCTCGAAGAAGAGGAAACGCCCGAGTACATCGAAGAACCTGACCTAGACCAGGGCATCGGGGATCTCCGACGGGGAGCTCGAGGAGGACGCGATAGGCGACATCGATCTGCCTGTCCTCGGGGAGGGCGACGAGGCCGAGGACCTGGAGCTTGCCGAGGTTCCCGAGGATATTTGGGGTGACGGCAACGCCGAAGAGCCTCCTCGCTTCGAGGACGAGCCGAGCGCTCCGGAAGCATTGCCCGAGGCCGAAAGCGCGAGCTCGCCTGGGCCGGATACCGAGCCGGCGAAAGCTCCGGTCGAGGCCGTCCCGGGCGCGCTTTCTCCCGACGAGGAGCCGCTCCTCGGGGAACCGACCGCGCGTCTCCTCGAGTACCTGAAGGGCCTGGCCGATCAGCTTCCACCCGAAAAAAAGGAAGAGTTCGACGTTTCCGGATTCAAGAGCAAGATCGACGACCTGATCGGCAAGATCAAGCAAGAGGCCGAGCGCTCGCGGGAACCGCCGCCGGTGATACCGCGCGAGAGCGGCTTCGGCCTCCTGTCCGCCGGCCAGGCCCTGCGCGCCGCCGACCCGCGGCGCGCAGCCGAAGGCCGGCGGTCTCTCCAAGAGCGCCGCGCAGTCCCGGAGCGAAGGGATGAGAAGGACCGCCGCAAGGTAATGGAGAGGCGAACTACCGGCGAGCGCCGCGAGAAAAACGATCGTCGCGGGGGGGAGCGGCGAGAGCCGGTTCCCGAGATCGACCTTAGCGAGCCGATCCCCAAGGAGGCGGCGCCCGTGACGAAGGCGCCCGACGGGACTCCGACCGAGATCGCCGGCATCGCCATCTCGCCGCGGATGGCGAGACTCATTCAGATGATGAAGCGGGGTAAGAAGAATGGCTGAGAGCGATAGCGCGCGCCGCGTGCGCGATTATGTGGGCGGGATGCCGAGCCTTCCGACGACGGTCTCGAAGGTGCTCGAGGTGTGCAACAATCCGAAGACGAGCCCGATCGATCTCGACCACGTCATACAGCTCGACCCCGTGCTGATGGGGCGCGTGCTCAAGCTCATAAACTCCGCCTACTACAGCCTCGGATCGCAAGTCACGAGCCTCGTCCGCGCGATAATCATGCTTGGCGTCAATACGGTCAAGAACCTCGCGCTGTCCAGCGCGGTCCTCGACCGCGTATCGAGCAAGAAGGACTTTCGGGCTCTCAACATGGAAGGCTTCTGGCGGCATTCCCTGTGCGTCGGCGTCACCGCGAAGCTGATAGCCAAGCTCAGGGGCATCGACGCCAAGGGCCTCGAGGAGTACTTTGCCGCCGGCCTTCTGCACGACATCGGCAAGATCCCACTCAACACCGCCCTCGCCGACGAGTACGTCATCACCATGTCGCTCGGCGACCGCGAGCGAATCTCCCTCGTCGCCGCGGAGCGCCGCACCCTGGGCATGGACCACTGCGAGGCCGGCGGCGTGGTCGCCGAGAACTGGAAGCTCACTGGCGCGATAGCCGATACCGTGCGTTGGCATCATGACCTCGACGCCTACTCGGGGGAATACGCCGACGTGCTCAGGACTGTGGCCGTGGCGGATTTTTTCGCGAACCGCGAGGGCATAGGCTTCTCGGGCAACCGCTATCCGGATAAGATCTCGTCCGAGACCTTCAGCCTCCTCGACATCGAAAAGCCGATGCTCGAGGACCTCGTGGAGCCGGTCAACGCCGAGATCGAGAAGGCGAAGGTCTTCCTGAAGCTCGGAGGTTAGGATGTTCACCGTAAAAATATGGGGTGACCGAGGCTCGATGCCGACGCCCGGCCCCGATACCGCCGTCTTCGGCGGCAACACTTCGTGCCTCGAGCTGCACTGCGGTTCTCGCCTGATAATCATCGACGCCGGGTCGGGCATCAGGCCCCTCGGCGAGAAGCTCATGCGCGAGGACATCAAGAAAGGCCCGATCTCGGCCGACCTCTTCATCACGCACACTCACTGGGACCACATCCTCGGCTTCCCCATGTTCACTCCGATCTACGTGCCCGGCACGACGCTCCACCTGCGAGGTCCCATAAGCTACGAGGACGACAGTCTCGAGAAGGTGATCGGCAGCCAGCTCTCGTACCGCTATTGGCCAGTTAGGCAGGACGAGCTCGCAGCCAAGATCGAGTATGAGCAGATCAAGGAGACGACCATCAACCTCGGAGATGGCATCTTCGTCACGACGAAATACCTCAACCACCCTATTCTCTGCCTCGGCTATCGGGTGGAATACGAGGGGAAATCGTTCGTCACCGTCTACGACAACGAGCCCTTCCGCAATGTCTTTCCGACCGATCCTTCCGATCCTAACTACGACGAGGATGCCGCACGCGAGGGCGAGGAGGCGGCGGCCGAGGAAAACGAGAAAGTGCTCCGATTCTGCGTCGGCGCGGACCTGCTGATCCACGACACCCAGTACACGGCGAAAGAATACCTGAACGGCAAGATAGGTTTTGGACACTCTTCCTACGAGTACGCCATCAACGCCTGCCACCGGACGCGCGTGAAGCGCCTCGTCATGTTCCATCACGACCCGAATCGGACAGACGCGGAGCTCCAAGAGCTCGAGCTGTTCTATCAAGCGAAAGTCGCGGGCAAGACGCCTCTCGCGATCGAGATGGCCCGCGAGGGCAGGAGCTTCAACCTATGAGCAGGACCAGGAAACCGAAGCCGAGCCCCAAGCCGAGCGCCTACGTCGGCGCGGCTCGGACCTTGCCCGTCTTTGCGTTCGCGTGGATAGGCCTGCTCCTCCTCACCGCGGTCGCGATGCTCTGTCCGAAATTCACGGTATTCTACGCGGTCTATCTTCTCATAACCCTCGGCCTCGCCGCGGGGTGCCTCGCCTTCCTGAACGCCATCTATCGGCGGAAGAAGATCTCGCTCCATCCGGCCTTCAAGAAATTCCTTGGCTACGGCCTCGTCCTGCATTACGCCGCTGCCGCCCTGCCCCGCGTCGACTGGTCGAGCGGCGGGGTCATCGGCGAAGGCAGCGTGGTCTTCCTTTTCGTGCTCGCAATGGCATGCCTCGCGTCGGGCGCGCTTCTCTTCGTGGCGTCGGGCAGGCCCACTGCCTATGCCGGCCTCGGGCTCATATCGGACGATGAAGTGTCTGATGCCGCTTTGCGGAAAAAGCGCGCCCGCGAGAGGCGGAAAAAAGGCCCATTCCGATCGGCCTTGGAATGGGTGGACGCCCTCGGTTTCGCCGCGATCCTCGTAATATTGATCCAAACCTTCGTCTTCCAGCTTTACGAGATCCCCTCCGAATCGATGGTTCCGGCCTTCCTGGACAAGGACCGACCCTTCACCTCGAAGCTGGACGCGGGACCGCGCATACCCTTGACCGATTGGCGCCTGCCTTTTCTCCGGCTTCCCAAGCGAGGGGATATCATCACCCTGGCCAATCCCCGCTATCCCGAGAACCAGGGCGTCAATCTGAAGAAGTACCTCTCGCAGTTCGTGTCCATGGTCACCTTCACCGCCGTCAATATAGACAAATACCTTCCGGACGGATCGATAAAGGCCGACCCCCTGGTCAAGCGCGTCGTCGGCCTGCCCGGCGAGAAGCTCATGATGGTCGACGATGTGCTCTATGCCAAGCGCGCGCGGGATTCCGGCCTTTGCGCCAGTCGAGGCCGACAAAGCCTGGGCGCATACCGACCTCTGGAAGGAGGACCCGGGGATCCGCGCCCGGATCGAGTACATTCCTCTCGAAGAGAAGGATCGCGCCCTGCTCGATGCATGGGATGCGCGAAAGCGCGCCGCCGATCCCGTCGCGCTCACCGTCTCGATCGCTGCCTCGGCTCGGGCAATCGAAGCGGGCTACTCTGCCCCGGCTTCCGCCGCCTTCTTGAAGGCCCTCGAGTCGGCTAAGCCGGAAGTCTACAAGATCGTCGATGCCGACATCGCGGCATACGAAACCGCCGACCCGCCCTCGGGGAACGCGGTGGCCGCCGCCGGTCCCGGAGCCGACGACCTGGCCTTGGCTCTGGCGTTCGCAAACTCGAGCCGCCTACGGTTGGAGCTCGCCGACTATGCCCGAGCGACGGCTTCGGCCCTCAAGCCGCGAGACGCCTACGAGAGAAGCGGGCGAGTCGTCAATCTCCTGATCAAGGACAGCCTTCTCAGGCGGGCGGCTCGCGATGCCCACCTTGTCTCGACCGGCGCGTCCTACGATGCCCTCCATGCCGACGCCGAACTAGCCGCTTTGGCGAAGGACGGCACGGAGATCAATTACTACGTGAACGGGAAAAACGGCGGGCTCTACGACCAGCGCAACTTCCCCGCGTTCCCAGCAGGCGACGCTTATCTAGGCGCAGACCAGTACTTCGCCATGGGGGACAATCGATATAACTCGACCGACTTCCGCTACGAAAGCGAGAGCTATTCCCTGAAAGCTCTGGATCCGGCCGACCCTTCGTCCGTCCTCTATTATTCGAACATCGATCCTTTCGCGCTTGACCTGCGGTACATCGAAGGCTACGCGCTCTTCAGGCTCTGGCCGCTTTCACGACTCGGGCCCATCCAATAGCATATGAGGACACTGCAGCGAATGAGCAAGAGTAAAAACGCCCGCGCCAATTCGGTGCCGATTTTGGCTCTCGTCTGGATCGGCCTCCTGGTCGTCACCGCGTTTGCCTCGTTGTGCCCCCGGTTCACCGCTTTCTATGCGGCCTATCTCGTCGTCGACGTCGGGCTCGCCGCCGGCGCGCTCGCCTTCCTCGACGCGATCTACCGCAGGAACAAGACGACCCTCCACCCCGCCTTCAAGAAGTACGTCGGCTATGCCCTCGTAATCCACTACGCCGCCGCCGCGATGCCCCGCGTCGACTGGGCGGGCAGCGGCCTCATAGGGCAAGGCCGAGTGGCCTATCTGTTCGTCCTCACCGCTCTCTGCCTGGCGTCGGGCATCCTTCTGTTCGTCGTCTCCGGCCGACCGGCCGTCTACGCTTCCCTCGGCCTCATCGAGGACGAGGAAGTCGGCGACAAGGAGCTCCGCAAGAAGCGATTCGCCGAGCGCCGCAGGAAAGGCTTTTTCAATGGAGTACTCGAGTGGGCCGACGCGCTCGGTTTTGCGGCGATACTCGTCATCCTCATCAATACGTTCGTGTTCCAGCTTTACGAAATTCCCTCGGAGTCGATGGTACCTGCCTTCCTCATGAAGGACCGTCCCTTCACCGCGAAATTCGAGGCCGGCCCCCGCATACCGCTCACCGATTGGCGGTTGCCATTTCTAAGGCTCCCCCGGCGCGGCGATATCATCACCCTCGCCAATCCGCGGTACCCAGAGAATCAGTCGGTCAATCTCAAGAAATACCTCGCCCAGCTCGTCTCGATGGTCACCTTTACTGCCGTGAACATCGACAAGTATCTTCCCGACGGCTCCCAAAAGGCCGACCCCCTGCGTCAAGCGGATCGTCGGCCTGCCCGGCGAGAAACTGATGATGATCGATGATGTGCTCTACTCGAGGCGCAAGGGAGAGACCGATTTCTCCGTCGTCGAGGCCGACAAGAACTGGGCGCGGCCGGACCTATGGAAAGAAAGTCCCGAAACGTTGGCGCGGATC
Source organism: uncultured Spirochaetota bacterium (assembly GCA_963828175.1). Taxonomy (GTDB): domain Bacteria; phylum Spirochaetota; class Spirochaetia; order Treponematales; family Rectinemataceae; genus UBA1306. The sequence goes on along the minus strand of CAWHFT010000094.1, from coordinate 3,225 downwards.
CAGGAGCGTCCCATCGACGAGAAGCACCGCCAGGTGTTAAACGACTGGGACGCGAAGAGGGAAGCTGCCGATCCCGCTGCCCTCGCGGCCTCGATCGCGGCCACCGCACGCGACCTCGCGGCCGCTCGGACGGCAACGCGAGCGGCGGCCTTCCTCGGCGATCTCGAGAAAACGATGCCGAGGGCCTTTCAGGCCGTAACCGCGGACATCGCCGATCTCGCGAAGGCCGAAGACTCCTCCCTCAACCCGATCGCCGCCATATGCACGCCGCTTCTGTCGGCACGGGGCGGCATCGCCGATCTGGCCATCGCGCTGTCCGAGTCCTCGTCCCCCAAGCTTCGAGCCGCGGTCGCGGATTTCGCCGCCTGCCCGGCCGCCGCGATCCCTCCGGCCAATGCCTACGAGAGGGGTAGGCGCATCCTCAACCTGATGATCAAGGACAACTTCCTCAAACGCGCGGCCCGAGAGGCCCGACTCATCGCCGAAGGCAGCATGTTGGACGGACTCCGAAGCGACGCTGCTCTCGCGGCGCTCAACAAGGATGGCAGCGAGCTGGACTATTACGTGAATGGCAACTACGGCGGCCTCTACGACGAGCGCAATTTCCCCGAGTTTCCTGCGGGGGACGGATACCTGGGGCCCGAGCAATACTTCGCCATGGGCGACAATCGGTATAATTCCCTGGACTTCCGATACCGCACAGGCAATTTGGATATTAAGCCGCTTGACGCGGCGGACCCTTCCTCTGTGAGGTATTATTCGAATATCGACCCCTTCGCGCTGGACCTGCGATACATCGAGGGCTATGCCTTGTTCAGGATCTGGCCCCCGTCCCGCATCGGAGCCCTCCATTAGCGTCGAGGTGAGCCCGGTGAGAGGCGCCCGGGCAAAACGCGCCTTCCTCTCCTTCCCCTATCGGCTCTACTCGGGCGACCCGAACTGGATTCCGCCGCTCTATCCCGAGCGCCGCGATGCCGCGGATCATGCGAAAGGAGAATTTTTTCGCCATGGCGAAGCCGAATTCTTCGTCGCCCGCTACGCCGGGGACGAGGCCGGCAGGCGAGGCCGCGAGGTAGTCGGTACGATTTGCGCCGCCCAGGATTTCTCAGCGAACGCCGCCACGTCGCGCAAGGATTGCCTTTTCGGCTTCTATGACTACATCGAGAATATCGACGTGGCCCGGGCCCTCATGGACGCAGCCTCCGTCTGGGGGAAGGCGAGGGGAACTCGAAACCCTCTTCGGCCCCAACAATCTCGACTACGAAAACGCCTATGGCGTGCTCGTCGAAGGACGGGACAGGCCCCCGACCCTGCTGTGCGGGCATAGCCCGCCGTATTATCTAGATTTTATGGAGTCGATGGGGTTCGAGGCGTCTCGCGACGACAACATCGCGCTGGAGATCCGCCTCGACCGCCCCCTGCCGGACCGCGCGCGTCTTCGGCGGGTCGCACAGAGGGCCCTCCTGAGAAGCGGCATTCGAGTGCGCGGCGCCGATTTTTCGCATATCGACGACGAAATAGATCGGGTACACTCCATAATGAACCGCTCCCTCGCCCACCTCCAAGGCTTCATCCCCATGCCGCGCTCGGCGGTCGAGTCCCTGGCGCGACCGTTCGTCTCCATCGCCGACCCCGAGCTCATTCTCTTCGCGGAGAGGGGTGCCGAAACTGTAGGTTTTTTCCCGGCGGTGCCGAACCTGAACGAAGTTTTCGGTCGGCTCGGCGGCCTGCGGTATCCTTGGCAGTATCTCGGCCTGCCTTTCGCGCTCAAGCGCGCACGGGCGCTTCCCGCCGGACGGACGCCCGGGCGGAGAATCGAGTGCGTCACGGTCAAGAGCATTCTCGTGCCGCCGGAGCACTGGCGCACTGGCGTTGGCGTAGTCCTTCTCGAGGAATTGTACGAGCGCCTTCAGGGCCGCGGGTACTCCTGGCTCGACCTTTCCCTCACTTCGGCAGAAAACCCCAACACGGTGCCGCTCGCCATCCGATTCGGCGCAAAGGTATACAAGCGTTACCGAGTCTTCAGGAAGCCGATAGCGTCGGCAGGCGGAGCCCGGGGTAAAGCGGAGGCCAGACTTGATTTCTGACCGCGCGTCCATAGAACATAAAGGTATGGACCCGCATACAATCCATACAGGCACCGCCGGTTCGGTCTTTCTCGCCCTTCCCCCCGCGGAGCGAGACGCTGCCGCCGCAGCCTTGGCCGCTGTGGGCCTCACCAGCGCCCCTCTTGGCCAGGCAGGCTCCACCGCTACGGAAGGGTTCTTCCTCCTCGACGCCGCAGCCTGGGAGCAAATGCGGCCCTCGCTCGCGCTGCCGCCCAAGGCGTTCACGGTCATCCTCGTCCTCCCGCCCGGTAAGAAGGAAGAGGCCGCGCGCTTCCTGGATCAAGGGGCGTTCGACTACCTCGTCGGAGGCAGCCCCGGCTGGGCCGACCGGGCAGCCGCCTATTTCCGCACGCTCATCGCCCTGAGCAAGCGTTTCGCCGGCGGCATCTACGCTCTGGAACGGCGCTACGAGAATCTCGTGCACTCGCTGCCGGACATCATCTACGAGCTGGACTCCGAAGGCTGCTTCACCTTCATCAATAATTCTATCGGCGCCTTGGGCTACGAGCCGGCCGACCTCATCGGCAAGCATTTTTCGATCCTCTTGTACGACGAGGACGCCGAGGCGGTGGACCGGAACTCGGTGCTCGAGGCCTTCCGGGGCGTCCCCACCGGCCCGGCCCTCAGCCCCAAGCTCTTCAACGAGCGGCGAAGCGTCGAGCGCAAGACCGAGAACCTCGAGGTGCGGCTCAAAAGGAAACCCGGCGGCCGCCTCGGATCCGACGACATGATCGTGACGGTGCTCTCGTACGGGGAGGTGACGGCGGCGGGCCAGTACGCGATCGACTCGACGACGCGCGACTTCATGGGATCGGTGGGAGTGATCAGGGACATCACCCTTCGGCGCAAGTCCGAGGACATGCTCCGCAAGCTCTACCAAGCAGTCGACCAGCTTTCCGCGGGCATCCTCGTCGCGGACCGCTCGTTCCTCATCGAATACGTAAACCCGGGCTTCTTCAAGATCACTGGCTTTAGCCCTCAGGAAGTCATCGGTGCGGAGCTGTTCTCCTTTTTCGACTTCGCCCCCGGCGAGGCCGACGATATCCGTTCCCTCGTCCTCGAGGGATTCGACTCCAAGGTCGAGGTCCGGCTCGCGAGGCCACGAGACCTCGACCCG
>CAWHFT010000093.1:0-14382 GCA_963828175.1 uncultured Spirochaetota bacterium | reverse complement strand
GAGCAGCAGGCCACCCACCTGGACCGACTGCGAGGACTCGGCGCGGAAGCGCCGCAGCAGCGACTTGATCCTCGCGACGAGCTCGGGCGGGTCGAAGGGCTTCACCACGTAGTCGTCGGCGCCCAGCTCGAAGCCCTTCACCTTCTGCGAGCTGTCGCCCTTGGCCGTCAGCATCAGGACCGGTATCTCGCGCCTCTTCTTCATCTCGCGGCAGACCGTCCAGCCGTCGAGGCCGGGCATCATGACGTCGAGCACGACGAGATCGACCTTGAGGGAATCGAAGAGGGCGAGGGCCGCGTCCCCGTCGGCCGCCTCGGAGACCTCGAGAGCCTGGGCCTCGATGAAGTGGCGAAGGAGCTCGCGGATGTGAGGATCGTCGTCCACTACCAGCACCCTGCTCACCCTGCCTCCTCCTCGCCGAGTATACCCCGGCCGCCCTTCGGGCACATCGCTCAGGCGGGCAGGGCGACCGGCTCCGCCGCGGGCATCCTGAGCTGCCGCTCGGCGAAGGAGCGGTACAGCTCGTGAGTCTCGAGGAGCTCCTCGTGGCTGCCGGCGCCCGTGAGCGCGCCGCCCTCGATGAAGAGTATCCTGTCGGCGTCGAGGACGGTCGATAGCCTATGCGCGATCACGAGGGTGGTCCGGCCGCGCATGAGATTCTCGAGGGCCTTCTGTACCCATTCCTCCGAGGAGGAGTCCAGGCTCGAGGTGGCCTCGTCGAGCATCAGGATGGCGGGGTTCCGCAGAAGCGCGCGGGCTATGGCGATGCGCTGCCTCTGGCCGCCGGAGAGTTTGACGCCGCGATCGCCGACCTCCGTGTCGTAGCCCTTGGGCAGCTTCTCGATGAACTCGTCCGCGTAGGCCGCGCGAGCCGCCTCCCGTATCCTCGAGTCGTCCTCGGCGATCCACGCGTCCACGCCGTAGCAGAGGTTGTCGCGGACGGTACCGGCCATGAGGGGGCTATCCTGAGAGACATAGCCAATGGAGCCGCGCCAGGAGAGTAGGGAGTAGTCCTCGATGGGACGCTCGCCCAGGAAGATGCCGCCGGAGTCGGGCTCGTAAAAGCGCTCGAGAAGAGAGAAGATCGTAGTCTTGCCGCCGCCCGAGGGCCCTACTATGGCCGTGACGCTTCCCGGTTCGAGGGCGAAGCTCAAAGAGTGCAGAACTTCCTTCCCCGGCTCATAGGAAAAGCTGAGGTCCTCGAAGCGTATGGCCTCGTCCACCGTTTCGAGGACGAGACCCTTGGCGGTCTCCTCCTCGGGAGCGGCGAGGAGCCGGATGATGCTCTCGGTGGCGCCCCTGGCCTTCTGGAGCTGGGTGAGGGCCTGCGAGATCATCGCGACGGGCATGATCACCTGGAAGATATAGAGGATGAAAGCCACGAGGTCTCCCGCGGTGAGGGCTCCCGAGGCGACCTGGGATCCGCCGTAGCCAATGACGAGGACGAGCAGGGACATCATCACCAGGCCCATGACGGGGCTGATCAGCGCCATGGCCCCTCCCTCGCGGACGCCGAAGACGCGGAGCCTGCCGATCGCGGCCTTGCCTGACTGGAATTCCCTCTCCTCGGCGTTCGAGGACTTCACCAAGCGTATTTCGGAGAGGACGCGGGAGAGGATGCCCGTGAAGGCCGCGTTCTCGTCCATGGTCTTGCGGGCAAGCTTGGCTATAAAGCGGCCGATGGGCACGAGAATCAGGGCGGCGATGGGCAGGACGCCCAGGATGATCAGGGTCATCCTCCAATTCAGGTAGATGAGGAAGCCCACGGCCCCGACGATCGATATGGCTCCGGTCACCAGACCCGCGAGGTTGTCGGTTATGAAAGCCTTAACCACTGCCGTGTCGTTGGTCATCCGCGAGACAAGCGCCCCCGAGCCCTCCTTGTCGAAGCCCGGCACGGGGAAGGCGAGCTCTTTCCGCCAGAGCCTCTCGCGGAGAACCGCGACTACGCCCTGCCCCACCCTCGCGAGTAGGTAGCCCGAGAGGGCTCCCGCGCCCGCCTGAAGGAGAAAGGCGGCCGCTATGAGGCCTATTTGCCCGGCGCCTACCGAGCTCAGGGAAAAGCCGTTGACCAGGCCCTTGGTGAGGAGGGGAACGAGGAGCCCCCCCACCGTCGAAGCGGCTCCCAGTATCAGGGCCAGGGCGAGGGCGAGAACCGAGGGCTTTGCGCTTCCGATCAATCGGACGAAAGCCCCCAGGCTGGCCTTGGGTCCCGAAGGGTCTATATCGCCCGAGCCGGGGCGGCCGCCCCCGAACCCGCCTCCGTGCATTTCGCCGTCGTGTGCCATGTCTGTTCTCCTTTGCAGGGAGAATATACGCGGCCAATTTAAACTGGGTGTAAACTGCCGTCATCTCCTGAGCACAGTGGCCTCGATCGTGCGCAGCTGCGATCGGTACAGCCCCGTGACGTTCGAGCCGTAGTCGGCGATGAGCTGCAGGATGCCGCGCGGGCGCTCGTCCTCGTCGCGGCCGTTGATGCGGTCGCCGGCGTCGCCGAGGCCCGGCATGATGTATGCGCGGTCGTTGAGCATCGGGTCCATCCACAGCGTATAGACGGTCGCGTGCTCGACCGCGCGGGTGATGCGCAGGGCGCCCTTGAGGGCGGCTATGACGTTGAGACACTTTACGGACTTGGGCTTGATGCCGAGCTCGAGAAGGTACTTGACGACGGTGACGAGGCTGCCGCCGGTCGCGTTCATCGGGTCGGCGAAGACGAGGTCCTTGCCGTCGAGCTCCTCGGGCTTAAAGTACGAGCGCTCGAGGTCCATGATGTACTCCATATCGGTCTCGCTCTTCGTGTCGTCGCGCCGGATCTTGAACAGCGCGAAGGGCGTGACGTAGCCGGACGAGGAGTACTCCTGGATCTCCTTGGACATGATGATCGAGGGAAGCAGCGCCCCGCGGAGCATCACGCACATGACGGTGTTTTCGATCACGGCGTCGACGTTGGGGATCTTGTGCACGGCGAAGTTCTGCACGGGGACGGTGACCGGGGTCTTGACGATGAGGTGGTTCTTGCTCGCCCTCGGGGTACCCGACGAAGGCGCGCCGCCCGAGGGGATGCCGCCGGACGGGGAGGCGAAGGCGATGTTGAACAGCAGCTCGTAGGCGCGTTGGATGTAGTACACGAACTCCTGGTTGCCGGTGCGCACGTCGCGGAGCTTGGCGATGAGGCGGCTCGCCTCGCCATGGCTCTCCTGCGGCGTGACGAACGAATAGACCTGGATGCCCTTCTCGCCCCGGCAGATCTCCTGCATCGCGCGAGCCCATATCGTTGTACAGCCCGATGAGGTGCTTCTCCTCCTTGCGCCGCTCGCCCTCGGAGCCGGCGGTGGAGAGAATGTTGAAACTGGCCATCGCCTGGCGGTACTGGGCGTCCATACGCTCGAGCGAGGCTTTGTCGGATTCGGTGAGGTAGCCGTCGAGGTCTTGCGCCTTGAGCACTACCTTGCTCATTTCTTGATGATCTCGCCGTAGCTGCCGTTGCCTATCCCCACGGCGTTACCCTCGTCGAAGTCGAGGTGGCACTCGAGCGCGTAGCTGGGGCTCACGCGGCAGACTACGTTCTCGAAGACGGCGCCGCGTTCGCCGGGAATCCGCAGCGAGACGAGCTCCTTGTCCTTGACCGCATACCGCTCGGCTGCGGCGGGGTCGAAGTGGACGTGGCGCTTGGCGATGATGAGGCCGCGCGCCTTCTTCACGGCGCCGGCCGGGCCGACGATCTCCATCGGGAAGGAGCCGTCGAGCTGGCCGGACTCGCGGGTTGGGCAGCCCGGCACGCCCAGCTTGAAGACGTCCGAGGCGAGGATCTCGCACTGGGTTTCGGGGCGGGTCGGACCGAGGATGCGGACGCCCTTGAACTCGCCCTTGGGGCCCTTGATGGTGACGGTTTCCTCACTGGCGAACTGGCCCGGCTGGATGAGGTCCTTGGTCTTGGTGAGCTGATGGCCAGGCCCGAAGAGAGCCTCAAGATCTTCCTTGGAAACGTGGATATGGCGGTTGGATAGGTTGATGAGAACTTTAGTCTCGGGCATGGGGAATCCTCCTGGGCTATCCATAGACGGGAATCATGACGAAAAGAGAGTCAATGAAGAATAGTCGGCGGGAGCCGAAGGGTCAAGGCGAGGGGCATCATTCCCAGGATTGAGCCGCAAGGATTCGGCATTGAATAATCGCCTTGACGGACAGCGTAGACACTGTAAAATCGGGGCTGACCATGTCTATTAGATGCCGCTATCGGCCTCGAATAGTACAAGCGGGCGACCACGACAGGTGGCTGCCCGCTTTTTTGTGCAACGTGTCAGGCAAAGCCCCTTCCTTACTGGTAAACCTTGCGGATGCGAGAGCTGTACGTATCGGCGATGTATACATTTCCACTCGAGTCGAGGGCTAGCCCTTCAGGAATTGAAAGCTTTGCCAAGGTAGCCGCCCCGCCGTCGCCGGAGTAAATCCCAACGCGCCGCCGACGCCGGCGATGGTCGATCTTCCCGGTCGATGCGCTCACCTTGCGTATGCAGTTGTTGTTGCTATCAGCGATGTAGATGTTCCCGCTCGAGTCGAGGGCGACCCCATAAGGATTGTCAAGCTGAGCCGAGGTGGCTGCCCCTCCGTCACCCGAGTAGCCACGACTGATATTGCTATTTCCCGCGACGGTCGTGATGATGTGCGTGGTTGCATTTACCTTGCGGATACAGTTGTCCCCGGTATCGGCGATGTAGAGGTTCCCACTCGAGTCGAGGGCGACGCCGTAAGGAGAGAAAAGACTCGCCGAAGTAGCAGGTCCGCCGTCACCCAAGGGGTAGGTCGTACCTTGACCCGCGACTGTCGAAATATTGCCCGAGCTTATAGCCACCTTTCGGATACAGTTGTTGGTGGAATCAGCGATGTAGGGGACCTCTTAAAACTCCCCACAAAGTTATAAATATGGTATATAATCCGCCAGGGGAGAACGAAGCATGGCGGGACGGGAAAGCGGCTTTTTCGATGCAGAGTTCAGGCTTAGGAAAATTGATACGATTGGCGATCCATTGCAAAAGCTAAAGGCGATCATCGATTGGGAGATATTCCGTCCGACCTTGACGAATGCCTTCGCCAAGGATACCCCACCCAAAGGTCCTGGTGGCCGCCCGCCTTTCGACTACGTACTTAGGTTTAAGGTTCTCATACTACAAGCGCTGTACAACCTCTCGGACGATGCCATGGAATACCAGTTGAATGATCGAAGGACATTTCAGAGATTCATCGGACTTGACGACAAGGACGTGATTCCCGACGCCAAGACGATATGGGCATGGAGAGAGACGCTGGCACAACGAAAGAAGCTCAATAAACTCTTCAAGAAGTTCTGGATTTTCTCGACAAGTCGAAGATAACGGCCAACTCGGGGAGCATCATCGATGCATCGTTCGTGGACAAGCCACGGCAGCGAAACAGCCGAGAAGAGAATGAGCAGATTAAGAATGGCAAAATTCCGGATGAGTGGAAGAAGCCCGGAAACGAAGCAAAACTCCGTCAGAAGGACATAGACGCCCGGTGGACAAAAAAGAATGACGAAACCCACTATGGGTACAAAGACCATGTGAAGGTTGACCGGAAGACTAAGCTGATCAAGAAAGCAGTTGTGACCGAGGCCTCCGTTCATGACTCCCAGGCCTTGGCGGACCTAGTCGACACAAGCGATGCGGGCACAACAATCCATGCGGATAGCGCCTATTCAGGGCACGAGCAGCTCGATGAAATCAGGGCGAAAAAAGCGATCCCGAAGGTTTGCGAGAAAGGCTATCGGAACAAGCCGCTGACGAAAGCACAGATAAAGCGGAACAGGAGCCTGTCGAGGAAACGGGTACGGGTCGAGCATGTATTTGCGCATATGACGATGTCCATGGGCGGCATGGTAGTACGCTGTGTCGGGATTATCCGAGCCGAGGCAAACATCATACTGAAGAATCTTGCGTACAACATGAGGCGGTACTGTGTCCTGGCGGGCGCATAGGGTGCGACGGGCTCCCGGGAATGCCCCCCAAGAGGGGCTGGGGATCGTGGGAGGTGACTATTGGTCCCTTCTTAATCCTTCAGATATGTCCATTCCCCGGTAATGGGATGAGATTTCAACCGGTATGGAGCAGGGATGTGTCCAAATCTTGGGTTAATAGAGGTCCCCATAAATAATAGGATGGCTGGGAGAATACCCAATACTCTGATGAGTGAATCGAGAACCCCAACCACAGAGCATAGTACAGGCAAGAGAAAACCAATTCCTACAACAATGAAGAGGAGCCCAGCCCCGTTTGACAGATTGTGAGAAGTTTTTACGTTGTGGTCATTCGCAGGCATTGCCATCTCGAATTTCTCCCCCTAACTGCGGTTTTGCCACCACAGCCGCAGCCCGCGCGCTCTCCAACTAGCCCTAGTTAGTCTTGAACACGGCAATCTTCTTCTCGAGCTCTCCGATGGAAGCGGAGTTTTGCATATTCAGATCTCGAATCTTCGTCACATTCCCGTTCAAGTGCTCGGACTCGACCTCTATTTCCAGGATGCCATTGCGCACTTCGGAGCCGAGCCTTTCGATCCTGGTCATTACCTCGTCGACTTGGCCGGTATTCTTGGCGATGTCCTTCGATTCGACCTCGATAGCGGAAGCGGTCTGCGTCATTTCAACCATCGTCCTGGCCATCTCGGAAGCGGCCCGCGCGAGCTCGCCCATCGCTCTCGCGATCTCGGCCATCGTTTGGCTTGAAACATCGGCCTCCTCGCGTATTGTCTCGAAGGCCTTCCTGCTCTCGGCGCTGTCTCCACCGATCTGGTAGATCCTAGCGGAGACCGCGGTCACCGTCGTTTTGATCATCTTCGAGTTCTCGTTCGTCGACTCGGCGAGCTTTCTGATTTCGTCGGAGACGACAGCGAAGCCCTTCCCCGCTTCCCCGGCATGTGCCGCCTCTATGGCCGCGTTCATCGCGAGCAGGTCGGTCTGGCCCGCTATGGCATCGATTATTTCCATGACCTCGTTGATCTTCTGAATATCGCGGGTGTTGTCGTCGGTGAGCATGGTAAGGGACTCGAACCGGGACACTTCGCCCGCGGTCATGTCCTTCAAGGCGAGAGCCGCCTGCTCGCGCTTCTTCGCGATCTCGGAAACCCTGACGATCGAGGCGCTCATCTCCTCGCTTGCCGCCGACGTTTGATCCACCGAGGCGGCCTGTCGCTCGATGTCGGCCGTCAGCCTCTGAATGCCGGCGCTGATCTCGCTGGTAGCCTGCGCCGAACGGGTGAGATTGGAAGCGACCTCCTCGATCTGGCGCACGATGGAGCCGATATTGCCAGCCATCTCGGTCGCTCCGGCCGCCGATTCTTGGGATGCGACCTCGACCTCGGACTTCACGCGATCGGCGCCTCGCACGGTCTCCTTGATCTGCGACACGATGCCCGAGAAGCTTCCGACCATGTCGTTGAGCTGCTCCGATATCGTACCAAACTCGTCGTTCCCGCCCACTCGCACTAGGGCCGTGAAATCGCCGCTGCCGTATCGCTCCATCGAGCCGCCCAGACCGGCCATGCTCCGCCTCAGGGTTATTCCGAAAAGGACGAGGATGAGGATGACGATGCCGGAGAACAAGACCGTGATCGCGATCGATAGGATATTGAGGGCGCCGGTACGGGCTACGATCTTCTTTCCGATGACATCGGCCAGCTTTTGGAAGGCGTCATTGAAGGTCGTCCTGAAATAATCGGTCGACGAGAAAACACTGTTGGCCAGCTTGCGCTCTTCGTTCGTGACGTCGTCGGAGGACTTGCCCACGATGCCTTTATTGAGCTCCAGCATCGGGTGGCTGTCCACGACGGCTTGGCCATATTGCTTGATCGGATCGAGGTTGTCTTTCGCCAGGGCCCAAAGGTTGACGAGGGATTTCAATGCTGCCTTGTCGTCCTTCGTCGACAGGAGCGGGACCAAGGCCCTGGAAGTCGTATAGGCTTTTATGCCTGCATCGCATTCGCCGTAAAGGTCGTTCCAGGATTTTACGTTCTCCGCCATGTTGCTCGAGAACAGGAGGTCCTTGGAGGCCGAATCGAACTGATAGAGCTTGCCCCTAAGGTCGAATCCCCCCTTTTGAAGATCGTTCATGGCGGCGATTTGACTGGACGTGTAGAAGCTGACGGAGAAGATCGCAACGAAGCCCACGATCGCAATCGCCATCATTAAATATAATCGTGTGATTATCTTCATCGCCCCTCCCCTCCCCTGCCCGATTAAATACCTTAGTGCCTCCAGCATATTTGTGCAATAAAATATTTCTTTGCTATTTCTGTTAGACGAAGCCGCCCCCGTCATTGGGCGGGGGCGGCAGACCTCGAAGCGCTTCGATCAGTAAAGAACGTTCTTCGCGGGCTGAGTGTCGATGTTGTCCTTGGTCACGAGGAGGAAGCCGGTATCCACGTAGGCGGCGACTTTCTTCTTGCCGATGGAGGCATCGTAGGCGGTCTTGACGCCGAGGTAGCCCATGTTGTAGGAGCTCTGGACGCAAATAGCCTGGATGGTGCCGTCCTTGACGAAGTTCTGGAGTACGCCGTTGCCGTCGAAGCCGATGGCGACGATCTTGCCCGCGAGCCCGGCCTGGGCGATGGCGCGGCCCATGCCGACTGCGGAGGGCTCGTTCGCGCCGAAGATGCCGACGAGGTCGGGGTTGGAGGACAGGATGTTGGTGACCTGGTTGAGAGCCTGGACCTGGTCGGACTGGGAGTACTGGGTCGTGACGACTTCGAGCTTGGAGTTCTTGGCGATGTAGTCCTTGAACCCGCCGACGCGGCCGACTTCGGAGCCGACGCCCGCGACGTAAGACTCGATGGCGATCTTGCCGGTGTCGGAGCCGGTGGCGGCCTTGACGCGGGCGATCATCTCTTTGGCGCAGGCTTGCCCGGCGGCGTTGTTGTCCGTCGCGAGGAAGGCGTCATACTGGGAAGCGGGGCCATCGAGCTTGGAGTCGATGATGACTACCTTGATCCCGGCGGCCTTGGCCTTCTTCACGGCGCCCTGGAGGGCGGTGGTGTCGGAGGGCGCGAGGACGATGGCCTTGACGCCGCGGTCGATCACAGAACTGGTACAACGATTTCCGCGTCGTGCCGCCCGGCACCGGCATCTGCCATCAGGTCAATCTTGAATATCTCGCCCAGACCGTCTGGACGCGGAAGGAAAAATATCAGCCCGGCCGCGGCAAGGAAGTCACGGTCGAAGTCGCCTATCCTGATTCCCTCGTCGGCACCGATTCACATACGACGATGGTCAACGGACTCGCGGTGCTCGGCTGGGGCGTCGGCGGCATCGAGGCGGAAGCCTGTATGCTCGGCCAACCACTCTCGATGCTGCTGCCTGAGGTCATCGGCTTCAAACTGACCGGCGAATTGAAAGAAGGCGTGACCGCGACCGACCTCGTGCTGACCGTGACGCAGATGCTGCGCAAGCTCGGCGTCGTCGGCAAATTCGTCGAATTCTACGGCCTTGGCCTCAAGCATCTCTCGCTCGCCGACCGCGCGACGATCGCCAATATGGCGCCGGAATACGGCGCGACCTGCGGCTTCTTCCCGGTCGATACCGAAACCCTGACTTATCTGACGACCTCGGCCCGCACACCGGCCCGCGTCGCGCTGGTCGAGAAATATGCCAAGGTGCAGGGCCTGTTCCGCACCTCGACGACGCCCGATCCTGTCTTCACCGATACGCTCGATCTCGATCTTTCGACTGTCGTGCCGTCGATGGCGGGACCCAACGGCCCGAAGGCCGTATCGCGCTTGGCGGCGTCGCTCCGGGCTTCAAGACCGCGCTCGGCTCGGAATACAAAAAGACCGAAGATGCCGAGAAGCGCTATGCCGTCGAAAATAAGAATTTCGATCTCGGCCATGGCGACGTGGTGATCGCCGCGATCACCTCCTGCACCAATACGTCGAACCCGAGCGTGCTGATCGGCGCCGGACTTCTCGCCCGCAACGCCGTGGCGCGCGGCATCGACGTCAAACCCTGGGTCAAGACATCGCTCGCGCCGGGCAGCCAGGTGGTCGCCGAATATCTGGCGAACTCCGGACTGCAGAAGGACCTCGACAAGCTCGGCTTCAATCTCGTCGGCTTCGGCTGCACGACCTGCATCGGCAATTCCGGCCCGCTGCCGCAGGAGATTTCCGAAGCGATCAACAAGAACGGCATCGTCGCCGCGGCCGTGCTCTCCGGCAATCGCAATTTCGAAGGCCGCGTCAGTCCCGACGTGCAGGCGAATTATCTCGCCTCGCCGCCGCTCGTCGTCGCCCACGCGCATCGCCGGCACGGTGACGAAGGATCTCGAGACCGAGCCGCTCGGCCACGACAAGAAGGGCAAGCCCGTCTATCTGCGCGACATCTGGCCAACCGCGGAAGAGATCAACGAATTCGCCGCGAAATATGTGACGAAGAAAGTCTTCAAGAGCCGCTATGCCGACGTCTTCGCGGGCGACACGCATTGGCGCAAGGTCAAAGTGCCGGACGGCGAGACCTACAAATGGGACATGGGCTCGACCTATGTGCAGAACCCGCCCTATTTCGAGGGCTGACCAAGGAGCCGGTGCCGGTCACTGACATTGTCGACGCGCGCATTCTCGCGCTCTTTGGCGACAAGATCACCACCGACCACATTTCACCGGCCGGTTCGATCAAGGCCGCATCGCCGGCTGGCAAGTTCCTGCTCGAACGTCAGGTGTCGCAGCAGAACTTCAACCAATACGGCACGCGCCGCGGCAATCATGAGATCATGATGCGCGGCACCTTCGCCAACATCCGCATCAAGAACTTCCTGCTCGCCAAGGCCGACGGCAACGTGCCCGAAGGCGGCATGACCAAGCATTGGCCGGATGGCGCGGAAATGTCGATCTACGATGCGGCGATGAAATACGAGGCGGAAAAGGTGCCGCTCGTTGTCTTCGCCGGTGCCGAATATGGCAACGGCTCGTCGCGCGACTGGGCGGCAAAGGGCACAAAGCTCCTCGGTGTGCGCGCCGTGATCGCCGAAAGCTTCGAGCGCATCCATCGTTCGAACCTCGTTGGCATGGGCGTGCTGCCGTTGACCTTCGAACCGGGCACGAGCTGGAAATCGCTCGGCCTCAAGGGCGACGAGCAGGTGACGATCCACGGCCTTGGCGCGGAATTGAAGCCGCGCCAGATGATGGAAGCCGAGATCAAATATTCCGACGGGCGCGCCAAGAAAGTGCCGCTCCTCTGCCGCATCGCGACCGAGGACGAGCTCGATTATTTCAACAACGGCGGCATTCTGGCTTACGTGCTGCGCCAGCTCGCGGCGGCGTAAGCTCTGTCATCCGACGAAACAAAAAGGCGCCGCAACGAGCGGCGCCTTTTCCGTCTTCATCAAACCGGTACGATGCCAGGCCGGCTGTTGATGAACTTCTTCACATCCGCCACACTCATATTCAAATGCTGCGCGACGAGCGCGGGCGGCGTGTGGCTTAGCCAATCCGACAGGCTGATCTCCTGATAGACGGGCGTCTTGAACACGGCCACGAACTGAAGATCTTCCGTGCCGGTGTTCTTGATGAAGTGACCCTGGCTTCGCTTGACGTAGCCGACATCGCCCGCCTTGAAATCGGCCGTCTTGCTGCGCGGTCCAGCGTCGAACACCGTCATCCGGCCTTCGCCCTTGATCCAATATTGCCACTCGTCGGCATTTGGATGCCAATGCATCTCGCGCACCGCGCCGGGCTTGATCGTCTCCAGCGCCGCGGCAATCGTCGTCGAGGCCTTGAATGTCCGGCTGTCGGCGAGACGCAATACGCCCGACGTGGTGCTCACGATCGGCGTCACGCTGCCGAGGCCGAAGGTGAAGGGGTTAGGCGCAATGCCGCCTGAAGCGACGGCGGCCTGATCCTGCGCCAGCGGGCCGGGCTCCTGACCCTGGAAAATCCAGAGATCGTTGATCGGGATCGATTTAAAAGTATCGGCCGGGACACCGAAATTCTCAGCGAGAATGTCCGGCGGCGTGTGCGCGATCCAATCCGTCACCAGCAATGTGTTATATTCGGATTGGTGGCCCTGATCGAAGGCGATGACGAATTCGCAGCCGTCCTTGCCGAGACCCTGCAACGAATGCGGATAACCGGCAGGGAAATACCAAAGGTCGCCGGGACCAACGTCCTGAACATAGGCGTGCCCATCCGGATCCAGAACGGTGACGCGGCACGCGCCGTTCGTCACGATCGCCCATTCCGCCGCCAGATGCCAATGCAGTTCGCGAACACCGCCCGGTCCAAGGCGCATGTTGACGCCTGAAATCGCGTCAGAAATCTGGAAATCGGCCTGCGTAACCTGTCGCGCCCAGCCGCCGCCCTGAATACGCTTCGGCATAATGTTGAACGAAGACCAGAACTGCGGCATGTCGCCGACATCGGTCTGCGGCGGGCTGCCAACGTCGGGGAACTGGCTATCGAGAACCGGATTTTTCGGTCCCGGTTCCTGCAAACTCTTCGGGTTGGAATTGATCGCGCCTTCCAGCGGGCTATCGGGATTTCCAAATGTCGCCGCGCGTGCGCCAAACGCGGCCACGGTAACGCCCCCGGCCGCCGCGCCGAGCGAAAGGACTTTACGGCGTGAGAACGGATCCATGCGCTTTCTCCTTATTTTCAAGGCAGACCTGCGCACTGCGGACGGCGCCGGATCAGAAACCCTGAGAAGCACCAGTCGCCGCGTGCCGGAGCTTCAGTATTTCCTGGCGGGAGATTGCAAAATTATACGCGAGGTATAGCCGTTAGACGTCGCGCATAATCACCGGACGTCCGCTCTCGGCCTACCGTAGGACGCTTGCAAGGCGCAGTGGGATCGCCCCGCGTTTCCGCGCCGCGGAAGCCGCTTCGGCCCGCTACGCCAAAGCGATATCGATAATTCAATCGCGAGCGACGACCATGAAGTCATTCCAGCTTGTTTTAGCCTCGGCGGTCCTCTCTCTCTATGCCGCCGGTGTATCCGCTGCCCCGCGCAACGTTGAAACGGACGCATTCGCGCAAGGGTCTTCAAAGACGGATGGAAACCAGAATCTCGACGGCTCCTATCCGTCGCTCTCTGATTTTGTTCGGGACATCAACGGCGCGCCATGTGGTCTTAATTGCCAGCGTGACGCCGACAAGCGCCGGGCGACGGAATCGCAGTCGGCTTATTACGGCTTGTCTGGTAATTAACGAGAAACGGCAGGGCCGCGCTCTGCCTTTCCATTTGTCGTTCGGTGACTTAGATGTGGGCTGTCTGAACACGCAGTACATTTTGCCTATCGAGGGCGAATGACAGACCTTCCGCCGATTGAACTGCAATCCCTGGAGTTTGAGCTACCGGCGCGGCCTGCGCGATGGCGCGCTAAACTTTCGCCCGTGCTTGCTGTGCTTTGCGTCTTGGCGATCTTCGCACTTCACACCTATTGGAACAATCAAATCGCCATCGCGGTTCTTTATGTTGCCGTCGTCCTCCTCGCGGTCAATTTCTGCGGGCGGAGAGGTGTGATTGCCATCGGATTTGGCTGTGCATTATTGACCGTCTTGAGCTTCCTGATTTCCGATGGGCCGGCTTATTCGGCAAATTCGATTGGCCGCTCGGCGGTTAGCATTCTTGCAATTGCGATCACGACCTTCCTCGTCATCCAGATACAGGCTGCTGCGCTGAGGACGCAAAACCAGGCGCGACTGCTCGATCTCAGCCACGACGCCATCTTTGTCCGGGGAATGACGGACGATATCATCTACTGGAACCGCGGCGCGGAGGAACTTTATGGCTGGAAGTCAGTCGACGCGCGGGGACAAATCTCACATCGAATGCTCGAGACCGAGTTTCCTGCCAGCGCGAAAAGACATTCGCGACTGTATTGCAGAATGGCCGCTGGGAGGGTGAACTTGTTCAAACTCGCAGGGACGGGACGCAAGCGATTGTCGCAAGCCGCTGGTCTTTGCAGAAAGACGAACGAGGTACGCCAACGGCTATCCTCCAAATCGACACCGATATAACAGCTTCGCGGCAAGCGCAGGACACTTTGGAACGTGCTGAAGCCGAGTTGGCCCATGTCGCGCGGATCGCGACACTCGGCGAATTGACGACGACAATCGCGCATGAGGTCAATCAGCCTCTGACAGGCATCGTCACCAATGGCGAGGCCTGTCTCCGGTGGCTCGATCGCGATGAAATCGATATCGATGAAGTTACCGATACGCTGAAGCGCATCGTGCGTGATGGCCGACGTGCGGGGGACGTGATCCAACGTTTGCGTACGCTTTCACGGAAAGCCGAGCCGCAGCGCATGCCGCTGAGATCAATGACGTTATCGCTGATGCCGTCTCACTTTTGCAGCGCGAGATCGACGCGCGGCATGTAGCAATCTG
>CAWHFT010000092.1:0-12977 GCA_963828175.1 uncultured Spirochaetota bacterium | reverse complement strand
CCCCGCCCTCAGCTGGGCTCGGCCGAATTCGCGGAAAGGCAGAGGCCTCGCGCCGGTGGAGGGCAGGCTTTCGATGTAGGCGCAAATGCGCTCGCGCAGCGGAAGGTATGCGACGCCCTCCTCCTTCGCGATATTCCGTATGATCAGCGAGTAATCCTCCGTCCTGAGGTAAGCGTAGTGCCCTGGCTCCTCGCCGATCGGGGGTATCGAGATAGATGGCGATTCGGGCCCTGGTCTCGCGCTTGAGCGTCCTCACGATGCCGACGAGGTTTTCGCGGAAAAAGTAGGCGTTGGGCCTCTCGGGCAGGCGCTTGACGGCCATGTAGCCGAGGGCGGCCTGGAATCCGAAGGTGGCGTTGACGTCGTTGGTGCCGATGAGGATCGTCACGGCCTTGGGATCGAGGGCGACGATATCGCCCATGCGCTGGGCGAGGTTGTAGGCGAGCTCGCCGTTGGCGCCGGCGTTCACGAACTCCCAGTCGGGAAGCCGCGACGCGAGCACGGAGACGTAGTCAGCGCTCATCGCGCCGCGCGTGATCGAGTCGCCGGCGCAGACGACGAGGGGCCGCGGTTCTCCGGCTGCCGCTCCGGCGTCCGCCTCACGCCCGGCGGCCGCGCGAGCGGTGAGGACAGCCTTCGGATTGTTGGGCGCGAGATCGTTGCCGGCGCGCGAGAAAAAGTAGACGATGACGCCGAAAACCAGGAGCGCGCCGAGGGCGATGATGTCGAAGATGCTGAAGGTTATGATCAAGGCGCTCGCCCGAGCCGGCGAGCGCCTGCTCGACCTCGCCCAAGCGCTGCTTCAGGTTGCGGATCGTGCGCTCGAGCCGCTCCTTTTCCTTGGCGAGCCGCTCGGGGGTCTCCTCGGGAGGCCTGGACGGAGAGAACCGGGCCTTGACCGCGGCGGGACTCGAGCCCCCGCGCAGCGCCTCGAGGGCGATCGACCGCGTTTCGGGGTCCCGCATCCCCGCGGCCATGCGCATCCCGTCCCAGCCGACCTCAGGGTCGAGGTTGTACGCGGCCGCCTTGACGGCCGAGTTCGCCGTGGCTCGGGGAACGCCGAGGGCACGGTCGACGTAGTCTTCGAACCGCGCCTTGAATTTCCTGCACAGCGCCTGGGCCTCTATCATCAGCCGGCCGAACTCGAGCATGACTCGGCCGTTCTCGGCGATGCAGGCGCCGCGGATTCTTTTTGTAAGCTCGATGAACTCGGGCTCGGCCTCGAACAGATTGCGGTAGTAGCCTTTGGCCTCGGCCTTGACCAGGAGCTCGTGGAAGATTCCCCAGAACTCGTTCGTGTGAGCCCTGCCCGTCGAGAGCCCGCCTTTTCGCTCGCCGTGAAGGTGGTGGGCGTACTCGTGGATGGCCGTATAGACGAGCTGGTCGTCCGACGAGAAATTGCGGTTGTGGATGATGATCTCGCGGCTCTCCGGCTTGTACAGGCCGTTGACTAGGGAGCTCTCCTTGCCCGAGAAGATCAGCGAGAACTCGGTCTGGGGGTCGGCGATGTCGAGGAGTATCTGCCTCACGCGGTCTTGGTTCATGGCCGGGTAATCGTAGGCCTTTCCCCGACGGTCGGCAAGTCGTCGCGGGTGCCACTAAACATTGGCTGAATTGCCCTCCTTCAATCGGCCGCAGCCCGCAAAGGCGTGCTTCGGGCATGCATGGCTCTCCGATATCAAAGGCCCTCGCCCTCGCCTGCGCCGGCTTCGCATTGGGCCCGGCCTCTCGCGCGCTGGCCGACGAGGCTTTCAAAGGCTCGGCTTATTCCTCCCTCGGCCCCGAGGACCTGGCCCTGCGTTTTTCGGCGGAAGGGGATATCGGCTATGCGAAAGCAGGCCTGGAAGCCAAAGGCGAGCAGTGGGCGCTGGAGGCGGCAACGCGTCTTCAATCGAGCTCGGGCATGCTGTTGATCGCGGGACCGGGCTCGACCTCGGGTCTGGCGCGGCTGCTGGTCGATCCCGTCTCGCCGACCGCATTGACCCGCGGCGAGCCCGTCGAGCTCGATCCGAGCCTTCAATCGCGGAGTTCGGTCCTGGAGCTCGGCGCTGGTCCTCTCGCGCTCTTCGCGCTGGCGAAGGGGCGAGGTATGGCGAGGTTGCCCGAGGCCGCGGCGGCCGGTCTCGAGTGCGCTCTCGCCCTTCCTTCGTGCGGCCTCGCCCTCGTCGCGGCGGCTTCCCGCGATGGCGCGGCGGCTGAGAGCTCGGGCTGGCGGCCGGACCCCTGGACCGCTCCCGCAGCCACCGTCATCGATCCCGTCGAGCCCTGTTATTCGGCGGCGCTCGCCGTGGATCGGCGTAATAGGAGCACTGCAGCCCTCGTCGCGCTTGCGGCATCGTATGGACGACTCGCCGGCCCCGGCCTCGCCCTCAGGCTCGAGTCGAGAGAGATCATCGGGCTCTTCGACGTGAGCGTCGCGGCTTCCGCGGCCTCGCCCAACTTCCGAGAGCTCGGTGGGTCGCGCCTGGGGAGTCTGGTCGATGCCTCGATCCGAGCTCGCCTCGCCATGCGTCGAGCCTCTTCGCTCGAGGCTGCGCTCGAAACCAAGGCGCGCGGCGAAAGCCTCCTGCGCTCGCCGCTATGGGGACGCAAGGGATCCGTGCGCCTCCTGTTTCCGCTCGGCCAGGGCTCCTCCTTCGATACCCGGATCGAAGGCGAGCGCAGTCCCGAGGGAGGCGCCGCCGGATCCTGGTCGGCCTACATTCTCTCGAAAGCAGTGTCCGAGAATGGCTCGGGGTCTATCATGCTCGGGGCCATTGCGCGATGGCTGGCGACCTTTTCCGGTCTAGAGCTAGATCTCGAGACCGCCCTTTCGGGCGAGGAAGGACTGCCTACTCTCCGCCTGAACCTCTCTCTCGGAATGCTCGACGCGGGCAAGGCGGAATCGCCGGTGGTTGCGACCGGAGTCACGAGCATTGAAGTACCCTTCGGAAAAGGCTCCTCCCTCGCGCTGGAGCTTCCATTGCCGGAAAAGGGCATCGTCCTCGGTCCGGCGATCGATCAAGTCACCGACGCTCTCCTTTTTCGCCTACGCTATCGCTCGTCTTTCCCGGCCTGCCCCTCGAGAAGGAGGCGGCCGAGGTCGAGGAGGTTTGGCCGGTCGAAGGTCCGTTCTATCGCCCAGCGCGCGGCGTCGTAAAGCCGCGCAGTTCCGTCGCGCAGGGTGTGCGCCAGGGCATCGCCGTCGGTCGCGCGCACATGGGCGTCGGCGATCGCCGAATCGCTCGTGGCGACCAGGCAACCGCGCGGCGTCGCCTTGAGGGGGAGGTCGGCGCTCTTCTCGAGCCTGAGATCGGCTTCGATGCCTTCGGCGGCGAAAAGCCCCCGGAGGAAGGCGGCGTGGCCCGCGCTGCCGGAAATCGGCGAGTCGAGAAATACCACCACCCGATCCGGCTCGAGCGAGGCGATGTGGCTGGCGAGTATGGCCGCGGCCCGCTCGAAGAGGGGCATGTTCGCGATGCGTCCGTGCGAGCCGCCCGCGTCGCGGAGGAGGCCGTCGCTCGAGACGAAAAGTGGCCGGCCCGCGAGGTAATGCATCACGGTCAAGATTTGGTTGTAGCCGTCCACGTAGAGCGAGCGTCCCGCGGCCTCGGTCTCGATGACCGCCATCCTGGCGGCCGAGGCGGCGCTCGAGGCAACGCCTCGAAAGAGGATCATTCTCCCGTCTCCCGTCATCTGCCGCCTGTCGCCGACGAGCTTCAGGGCGGCTTTCGGCGGGTAGCCGCGGTCGAGCAGCCAGCGATAGTCGGCCGCCGCCCGGGCGAGGGTCGTCGAGGCGATCTGCATTTTCCCAGTGTAGGCCTCGAGCCTTGCGCGACGCCAGTGGACGGCCGATAGTCTACCCATGGGGGGACAATGACCATAAGGCAATTCCTCGCAGTCGTGGAGCTGCGGACCAAGGTCGTCTCGCTTTCCACCCTGGCGGGAGCGACGATCTACGCGTTGCGCGAAACCGGGAAGCTCGACCCGCTCGTCCTCGCCTTGACCCTGCCGGCCGTGCTCCTCGTCGACATGGGGACGACCGCCTTCAACACTTTCTTCGACTATTGGCGGGGAGTCGACCGGGGACCCCGCCTCCAGGAGGCGGACAAGGTCCTGGTCACGGAGGGCGTGCCCGCGCTGGCCGCGCTCTTCGTCGCGGCCGGCTGCTATTTCCTCGCCGCCTGCTTCGGGTTCGCCCTCGCGCTGCGGCTCGGGGCCTGGGTCGCGGGGTGGGGCACCCTCTGTCTGGCCGCAGGGTTCCTCTACAATGGAGGGCCGCGCCCGATTTCGCGCACGCCCCTGGGCGAGATCTTCGCGGGAGCCTTCCTCGGCACCGTCCTCTTCCTCATCGCCTTCCGGCTCCAATCGGGCAGCTGGGGGCCGCGGCCCCTGCTCGCCTCGTTGCCGGGCGCCTTGTTCATCGCCTCGATTCTTGCGGTCAACAACGCCTGCGATGTCGAGGAGGACGGAGCCTCGGGGAGGAGAACGCTGGCGATCGCGATGGGCGCGAAGCGGGCGGCCCTTCTGCCGGTCGCTCTCGGCTCGGCAGCGTACGCGTCCATGATCTGCCTGAGCCTCGCCCATTTTCTTCCGTTGCCTTCCGCGGCCGCTGGCGCCGTGGCCGCGCTCGTATCGATTCCGCTCTATACGCGGATGGGCAGGCGAGGCTATTCCCACGGCACGAAAAGCAGCAGCATGAAGGCCATCCTCGGCGCCTTCGCGATTTGGACGCTCGGCTTCGTCGTCGGCCTCGCCGTGGCCTAAAGGCGGCCCGCTTCGGCGATAGCCTTTTTGCGCGGATATCGCTACTATTGGCGCAATGGCCCCGGAAAGGAACAAAAGCGCGCTCCTCGTCATCGACCTGCAAAACGATTTTTGCGAGGGAGGAGCGCTCGCGGTGCACGAGGGAGATCAAACCGTCGCGCCCGTCAACGCGATATCGCCCCTTTTCACGCACATCGTGCTCACGCAGGATTGGCATCCCAAGGGCCATGTCTCCTTCGCGAGCTCCTGGCCCGGCCACGACATCTTCGACAGCGTCGAGGCCGAGGGCATCCCGCAGGTGCTGTGGCCCGATCACTGCGTGCAAGGAAGCCACGGAGCGGATTTCCATCCCGGCCTCGACACCGATCGGGCCTCAATGGTGCTCCGCAAGGGCGCGCGGCCGAGGCTCGACTCCTACTCCGCCTTCTTCGAGAACGACCGGACGACTCCCACCGGCCTCGACGGATGGCTTCGCGTCCTCGGCGTCTCGGAGCTCTACGTCGCCGGCCTCGCTACCGACTTCTGCGTGCTCTTCACCGTCCTCGACGGGCTCCGCCTCGGTTACAGCCTGCACGTGATCGAGGACGCCGTCCGCGGCGTCGACATCCCGCCGGGAGGCAATGCGCGCGCCGTCAACGCGATGCGCCGCGAGGGCGCCGCCTTCATCGAGTCGACGCTCCTCGCCGATAGTGGACCGCTGTCGTGACGCCTGCGACCTGCATCGAAGAAGGCTCGGTAGCGAGCGCTCTCTTCACCGATTTTTACGAGCTCACGATGGCCCAGGGCTATTGGAAGCTCGGGCGCCTGGGCCGCGCGGTCTTCGACGTTTTTTTCCGCCATCACCCGTTCGGCGGCGGCTATTCCATCTTCGCCGGCCTCGAGCCGCTCTTGCGCGACCTCGAGGCCCTGCGCTTCTCGGGCGCCGACCTCGCCTACCTCGAGTCCCTCGGGACCTTCGAGCGAGGCTTCCTCGACTATCTCTCGACGTTCCGTTTCCGCGGCGACGTCTGGGCGCTGCCCGAGGGAGAGGTCGTCTTTCCCCACGGCCCGCTCGCTCGCGTCGAGGCCGACCTCATCGAGGCCCAGGTCATCGAGGGTCTCGTCCTCAACCGGCTCAACTTCAGTTGCCTCGTCGCCACCAAGACCGCGCGTATCTGGCGCGCCTCGGGCTACGGCCGCCTCATGGAGTTCGGCCTCCGCCGGGCCCAGGGCCCCGACGGCGCCATCACCGCCTCTCGCGCGTCCTACATCGGCGGCGCTGGCGGCACTTCGAACACCCTCGCAGGCAAGCTCTTTGGCATCCCGGTCATGGGCACGATGGCCCACTCGTGGGTCATGTCCTTTCCAGACGAGCGCGCCGCCTTCGACGCCTACGCGGAGATTTACCCCGACACCTCAGCCTTCCTCATCGACACCTACAACACCCTCGAGTCGGGCGTCAAGAACGCCATCGCGATCGGCAAGAAGCTGGCGGCCAAGGGCAAGCGCTTCGGCGTCCGGCTCGACTCCGGCGACATCGACTACCTTTCGCGCGAGGTGCGCCGCGAGCTCGACGCCGCGGGGCTCGAGGACGCCTACATCGTCGTCTCTAACGAGCTCGATGAGGACATAATCGAGCACCTCGTCGCCGCGCGCGCCCCCGTCGACTCCTGGGGAATCGGAACCAAGCTCGTGACCGGAGGCGGCGAGTCTTCCTTCCCTGGGGTCTACAAGCTCGCCGCCGTCCAGCGCGACGGCCTGGTCGAGCCGACGATGAAATTCTCCGACAATCCCGACAAGTCCACCAATCCCGGCATCAAGCAGCTGTGGCGCCTCTACGGCGACGACGGGCTCGCGTTGGCCGATCTCATGACCCTCGAGGACGAGGAGCCTAAGGTCGGGGAGGGAGATTCTCGCTTCACCATCCCTCCGCCGACTGGCGGCGCCTCGTCTCCGTCCCGCCGAGGCCAAGCCCCTGCTGTCCAAGGTCATGGCGGCAGGCAAGGTCTGCGCGGCGCTACCCTCTCTCGTCGAGATACGCGCGGGCCTCCGCGCGCGGCTGGAGCTGCTTCGGACTCGACCTACCTCAGGCTCCTGAATCCCCATGTGTACAAGGTTTCCATCTCCTCTGCTCTGCGCGACCTCAAGCTGAACTTCATTGGTAAATACATGCAGGATGGAAAGTAGGGCATTGAGAACCAGAAAGGAGTCATCGTGGAAGCGGAAGCGCGTGCGGATGAGCCATATGCCGATATCCTCCTCGAGCTGAGCAAGGCTCGGGAAAGGGCTCGTGCGGAAGGGCCGCTCGACGAGCTCGCCTATGCGAGGGGGTACCGCGACGGGCTTGACTTCGCGCTCGGGAACATCAGGGCCAAGAGCGCGGCGCGCGAGGCTCCTCGAACGTTGGTCGGTGCGTCCGCCCGGACCGAGCTCTTCGAGTCCATCGTCAAGGCCTCGCCCGACGTCATCGCCATCACCAACTTAAAGTCCGAGATACTCCTGGTCTCACAGAGCGTCGAGAAGATGTTCGGCCGGAGCGAGGCCGAGCTGCTCGGGCATCCCATCACCGATTTCATCGTGACTCAGGATCAAGAGCGGGCGCGTTCCCGCATCGATCTCATGTTCCAGGGGATCATGACCGGACCGGGAGAATATCGCGGCATCCACAAGAAGGGGGCCATCTTCACCATCGAGGTGAACGCGGAGATCATCCGGGACTCTGAGCAACGCCCCACCATGATAGTCTTCATCATCAGGGATAGCTCGTAATCCGAAGCTCGAGGAAGGTGACCGATGCGTAAGTTCGTAATTCTCGTCGCGGCTTTGGCGGTCCTGGCCGAACCGGTTTTCCCCGAGTGGCTGCACATGAAGGACCTCAAGGTCGCCGTGCTCGACGTCGTGTCCCGCGTTCAGGGCGAGACCATCGACACGGCCACGCTCACGGAGATGTTGCAGGTCGCTCTCGTCGACCGCGACGAGTTCCGGATCGTAGAGCGCTCGCTGCTGGACAAGATCGTCAAGGAGCAGGAGTTCGAGGTCTCGGCCATAACCGAGGGCCAGGCCGCCAAGATCGGCGAGCTGGCCGGCGCCGACAAAGTCATGCTCGTCTCCTTGGCGAAGTTCGCGGACAAGTACCTCGTCATCGTGAAGGGCATCGACGTGAAGACAGGGATCGTCGATCTCAGCGACCAGGTCCTGAGCTATTCGATCAGCGGCTTCATCGACGTCTTCCCCATCCTGGCCGATCGCCTGGTGCGCAAGGCCCGAGGCGAAAGCGTCGCCCCTTACAAGATACCCGCCGATCAGGCACCGCCCTCGGCCGGCGCGAGCCCTGAGACGCCGGGTGCCGCGGCGACGGGTTCATCCGCGGCCGTCCCCCAGGCGGGCATCGGCGGCCATTACGGCGCGACGGGAACCAATCCTGACGGCAGCTCGTATCGAGGCACCTGCGATATCGCCCTAAAGCCCGACGGCAGCTACGGTTTCAACTGGGTCGTCGGCGGGACGACCTACGTCGGCGTCGGGAAGCTCCAGGATGACGTCATGACCGTCGATTGGGGTGACAGCTACCCGGTCGTCTACCGAGTGCAGCAAGGCGGCGCTCTTTTGGTGGGCACCTGGTCCAACGGGAGCGCCACCGAAACGCTCAGCAAGTAAAAGGCTATCCTTTCGTATTTTGGCAGGCCGCTGGTGACAAAAGGCAATGGCCTTTATATATTTCATAATTAGTAAGGTTTTTCAAAATGGCGAACATTTTGAAAAACAACCTTACCTGAGCAGATTTCGCAGCGCTTCTTAGGAAGCACGAGAAACTGCAAAGCCAATTTCAAAACTAACCGAGTTTTGGAATTGGCTAGGGAGGCCTCCATGCGAATTGTTATTAAGCAGCCGGGGCGGCTCGCCAAGGCGATTTTCCTCGATCTGCTGCTCGCCGTTCCACTTCTGACTCTCTCGGCGCAAGCCGGAAGCATGATGAAGGCGCAGGGGACGATGTCCGGTTCCTCGGCCATGTCGGCCGCCGGGCCGGCCCCGATAACCGGCACCATCGTCTCTATCGAGGGCTCGACCCTCGTCCTCGCCGTCCCCGACGGCACGTCCCCGAGGGTCGTTCTGCAGCCCGATACCGCCATCTTCGGCCGGCAGCCCTCTGCTCTCGATTCGATAATGCCGGGGGAGGCCATGGGCGTGACCGCCACTCGCGCCGACGACGGCAGCCTGACCGCTACCATCATCAACGTGTTCACTCCCGGGGTCTGGGAAAAAGTGCGCAAGGGGCAATGGGACATGGGGCCGCCGGGCCTGGTCATGACCAACGCCCAGGTCGACAAGATCGCGAATAAAGTGGAGGGGCGGACCCTTTACATGAAGTACCAGATGCTCACGGCGGCCATCGCCGTGCCGTTGAGCGCCCAAGTTTGGCGTATGGTGCCGCTCAAGCTCTCGGATCTCAAGACCGGCATGAAAGTCACGGTGCGCTTCGCCGCCGAAGCCGGCATGAGGGTGGCGATGGTCAGCACCGACTTGTCAAAGAGTTATTAAGACCTTCGATAGTAGAAAACTGCTCCCGCTATCCCGCGCGCTGGTATACGTCCGCCCAAGCTGGAGAAACCGGGGAATCGCATGAGCATTCTAATTGTCCTGATTTTAGCCGTCATCCAAGGAGCTGCAGAACTCCTACCCATATCGAGTTCGGCCCATGTGATACTTGTAGAGAAATTATTCGGGCTCGACCCCACTACTCCCGAGATGACGTTTATTTTGGTGATGCTTCACAGCGGAACGATGCTTGCGGTTCTCGTCTATTTTTGGAATCGGTGGAAGGAACGCCTCTCGAATACCAACCCGAGCCGAGGTCAGTTTATCAAGATGCTGCTCGTCGCTACGTTTTGTACAGGAGTCCTTGGCCTCGGTTTGCAATGGCTGATCGAGAAAATCATATTCGGCGGTGTCAAGGGAGCTGCTGTTGAGGATCTATTCGGGAACCTGTGGCTCATCGGGGGAGCGCTTGGAACGGTGGGAATCTTGATCCTTGTTTCAGGGTTGCGTCGCAGGGAATATTCTGAGAATAGGCTGGACCAGCATGCACTCGCTTCATCGGTTTTTATGGGCATTGCCCAAGGCCTGAGCCTGCCTTTTCGTGGATTTTCTCGTTCAGGCGCCACCATTTCCGTAGGCTTGCTTTGCGGGATGTCGAGAAATTCGTGGAAGAGTTCAGCTTCTTCCTTGCGGTGATTTTGACAGTTCCCGTAGTCGGGCGCGAGACGCTTCGGCTGAGAGCCAGTCACGCGGCCTCGGGCAATCTTTCTTCCCTTCCCTGGTTGATGGGACTATTAGGTTTGGTGTTGAGCTTCGTGACGGGAACTCTCGCCATGCGATGGCTCTCGTCTTGGCTTGAAAAAGGCCGCTGGAGCTGGTTCGGCATATATTGCATCGTCCTTGCGGCCTGTATAGTTTGTCTTAGATATTTTGGAGCGCTCAATTGAGGCCCACACCGGATAGCCGTTCCGCTACTTCGCCGCTTCGCGGTACGCGGTCTTGCGGTCCTGGTAGGTGAGCACTTCCTTCCGGATCCGTATCGATGACGGCGTCACCTCGACCATCTCGTCGTCGCGGATGAACTGGATCGCCCGCTCGAGGGTCATGGCCTGAATGGGCGTGAGCGTGAGCGCCTCGTCCTTGAGCACCGACCTCATGTTCGACAGCTTCTTCGGCTTGGCCGGGTTCACGTTGAGGTCCGAGTCGAGATTGTGCTCGCCGACTACCATGCCTTCGTAGACCGGGTCGCCAGGCACGACGAAGAGCCGCCCCCGCGGCTCGAGGTGGTAGAGTCCGTAGGTGACGGCGGCCCCGCTCCGATCCGAGACGAGCGAGCCGGTGAAGCGGTCGATGAAATCGCCCCGGTATTCCTCGTACCCTGCGAGGTAGGAGTTGAGCATGCCCGTGCCCTTGGTGTCGGTGAGAAAGAGGTCGCGGTAGCCGATGAGGGCGCGCGTCGGCACCGAGAACTCGAGCCTGACGCGGCCGCCCGCGTGCGCGAGGTAGGCGATCATGCGGCCTTTCCTCGCCGACAATCTCTCGGTCACGACTCCGGCGAAGGCCTCGCCGCAGTCTACCGAGAGTCGCTCGATCGGCTCGAGCCTCTTGCCGTTCTCGTACCGGTAAATCACCTCCGGACGGCCGACGCAGAGCTCGAAGCCCTCGCGCCTGAGCATCTCTATGAGGATCACCAGCTGGAATTCGCCCCGGCCCTTCACCCGATAGCAGCCGGCGAGGCCGGTCTCCTCGACCTGTATCGAGACGTTCTTCAGCGTCTCCTTCTTGAGCCGCTCGATGAGCTTGCTCGTCGTGACCTGGCTGCCTTCCCGGCCGGCCATAGGGGACGTGTTGACGCTGAAGCGCATCGAGATGGTCGGCTCGTCGACGATGATGCGCTTGAGGGCCTTGGGGTATTCCTTGGTGCAGATCGTGTCGCCGATGTGGACCTCGTCGATGCCCGAGAGGACGACGATGTCGCCCGGCTGGGCGCCCTCGGACTCGACGAGCTTGGGGCCCGCATAGGCCTGGAGCTTGGACACGTTGAGCGGACGCTTGGCGCCGTCCTCGCCGATGCAGACGAGATCGTCCTTGGAGCGGACCGAGCCGTTCATGACTTTGCCGATGGCCTGCCGCCCGAAGTAGTCGGAGTAGGAGAGGTCGGAGACGAGCATCTGGAACGGCTCGGCCAAGGAGTAGGACGGCGCCGCGATGCGCGAGATTATCGTATCGAAAAGCAGATTGAGGTTCTCCGCCGGCTCGCCGAGAGCGGCTTGCGCAATGCCCGCTCGGCCGATCGCGTAGATCACGGGGAACTCGAGCTGCTCCTCGGTCGCGCCCAAGTCGATGAAGAGGTCGATGATCTCGGAGAGGACCTCGTCGGCGCGAGCGTCGGGCCGATCGATCTTGTTGATGACGACCACGACGGAGAGCCCGCCCTCGAGAGCCTTGTTGAGGACGAAGCGCGTCTGCGGCAGCGGTCCCTCGGAGGCGTCGACGAGGAGGATGGCCCCGTCGACCATGGAGAGCGCCCGCTCGACTTCGCCGCCGAAGTCGGCGTGGCCGGGCGTATCGAGGATGTTGATCTTCGTGCCCTTCCAGACGACCGAGCAGTTCTTCGCGGCGATGGTGATGCCGCGCTCGCGCTCGAGGTCCATGCTGTCCATCAGCCGCTCCTGAGTCTGCTGCCCCTCCCGAAAGACGCCGCTCTGGCGGAACATCGCGTCGACGAGAGTGGTCTTGCCGTGGTCGACGTGGGCGATGATGGCGATGTTCCGTATGAGGTCGTTATGGGCGTCTTTGGGGGTCATGCTGCGGCCTGTCCTGGAATGCTCTGAAAGGGATGCGTTCATGTTACGCGAAAGGCCGCAAATATTCTAGCCCGTCTTTTCCGCCAGGTTCCTCACCCATTTCTCCTTCGCGAGCCACCAGAAGGCGGTCGCGGTCTTCCCGAAGTCCGAGAGCTTGGCCACGGCGAAGAGCGCCACGGGCCCGAAGCTCGTCCACCAAGCGAGTCCGAACGCTAACGGCAGGAAGACCGCGTAGGTGACGCCGACGTCGACCCATACGCCCATGGCCGTGTCCCCGCCCGATCGCGAGAGGGCGAACTGCGCGTTGAGCAGAGTCCATAGCGGAATGTAGCCGGCGATGACGAGGACGAGAGAGGTCGCCACGCTCCGCGCGTCGTCGCTCAGGCGGCCGAACACCAGTGGAATGAGGAAGGTCGAGGCCGCGGCGAGGGCGCCGACGATCGCGCCGAAGGCGATGGATCCGTAGAGGATCCATCGCCCGCGCCTTCGCGCCTCCTCGAGCCTCCCCTCGCCGAGCGTGGAGCCGACGAGGACGCTCGTCGCGGTGATCACGGCGCCGAACGCCATGAAGAACACGTTGGCGATCGTCCAGCCGGCTCCCATGCCTGCTACCGTCTCGGCGCCGCCGCGGCCGTTGAGATGGCCGTTATCGTCGTCTCCGAGACACCCACGCGGTCTCCGGAACAGCATCATCGCCGAGCGGCCTATGATCTTCTTGAAGAGGGGCCTGTCGATGCGGAAAAGCGCGCGCGCTTTGAACGCGAAGGCCGGTTTCCTCGCGGCGACGATGGCGAGGAAAGCCGCTGCTTCCGCGAGCCGCGCGATGTCCGTCGCGACCGCCGCTCCCGGCGCCTCCAGCCGAGGCGCCCCGAGCATGCCATAGATGAGGGTCCAGTTGAGGCCCGTGCG
>CAWHFT010000091.1:0-13277 GCA_963828175.1 uncultured Spirochaetota bacterium | reverse complement strand
CTTCTCGACGATGGCGTCGGGCTCGGGATAATGGAAGCGAGCCTCGATGTTCCGGCAGAGCTCGAGCACGCGCGCCGCCCTCGGGGGGCGAGGGCGAGCCCGCCGGCCGCTCCGGAGGTCGCGGCTTCGAGGGCATGCTCGAAGAGCCTGGCGTCCTCCGGGGGAGCTTGTGCTTCGACAGATCGAAGATTGGCGGGTGGTTCGCCTTGTACTGGTCGAAGGCGGCCAGCTCGGCCCTGATAGCTCGAAGCTGGGTGTCGATGGCGGCGACGGCGGCCTTGTCCACGCCCGTGTCGCGGCCCATCAGGTCGGCGAACAGCTGGACGATCTCGTACGCGGGGCCGGCCGGTCCACCCGACCAGGAGAGGATGACCGTATCGACGATGTCGACCCCGGCCACCATGGCCATCAACATGGAGGCGACGCCCAAACCCGGGGTGCAGTGCGTGTGGAGGTCGACGGGCAGCCCCGTCTCCGCCTTGAGCTGGCGCACGAGCTCGTACGCCGCAACGGATCGATGAGGCCCGCCATGTCCTTGATGGAAATCATGTCGGCGCCCAGGGCGGCGAAGGCTTTCGCCTTGTCGATGAAATAACGGTCGGTGAAGATGGTCTTCGGCAGCCGCTTGCCCCTCAAGAATCCGGACAGGCGCTGGCCGCGCGTGAAGGGCGGGTCGGTGGTGTAGCAGAGAGCGCAATCTGCCAGGCCACCAGCCTCTTTCACGAAGCGGATCGAGCTCGCCATGTTGTCCGGATCGTTGAGCGCGTCGAAAATGCGCATGATGTCCACCCCCGAGCGGACGGCGTTGGTGCAGAAGCCGCGAATCACCGAATCGGGGTAGGGGCTGTAGCCGAAGAGGTTTCGACCTCTGGACAGGGCAGTCAGGCGGGAAGTTTCCCCGACTCCTGTCTTGATCGACTCGAGCCTCTTCCAGGGGTCTTCGTTCAGGTATCGCATCACCGAGTCGGGAACGGCCCCTCCCCAGACTTCCATCGCGTAAAAACCGGCTTTCCTATATAAGGGCAGGACCCGATCCACCTGAGCTTGGTTCATTCGGGTCGCGAACTGAGATTGCTGTCCGTCTCGCAGGGTCAGGTCGCGGATCTTGAGCTGCGTAGCCTTGTTCATAGATACACGATACCATTTTTACAAAGTTGGTTCAAATGTCATAAACTGATATATCAATTTAATACTTGCTTTTGACAAAGCCCTAATTGCTCGAATATACTGCCTTCACCCTGTGAGCGATTAGCGCAAGGGGAGGGATGATGGGCGATACAGGTGAGCGCAAGGCCTCGTTCGAGACTGGCTCTGGCGCGCCGATAAAGCGGTTTTATGCCCCCGAGGACCTCTGTGAGGCCGACGGCCGCGGCAACGCCGAACGCGTCGGCGCGCCGGGCGAGTATCCCTTCACGCGGGGCGTCCAGCCCACCATGTACCGCGGCCGGTTGTGGACGATGCGGCAATACGCGGGCTTCGGCACGGCCCAGGAGTCCAACGAGCGCTACAAATACCTGCTCGCCCAGGGCCAGACGGGGCTCTCGGTCGCCTTCGACCTGCCCACCCAGATTGGCTATGACTCCAATCACCCACTTTCGGCGGGAGAGGTCGGCAAGGTAGGCGTTGCCATCGACTCGCTCGCCGATATGGAAATCCTGTTTGCGGGGATTCCCCTCGACAAGGTTTCGACGAGCATGACGATCAACGCGCCGGCCGCCGTCCTCCTGGCGATGTATGTCGCGGTGGCGGAGAAGCAGGGGGTCCATCCCGCGGCGCTCCAGGGCACTATTCAAAACGACATCCTCAAGGAATATGTGGCGCGGGGCACCTACATATACCCGCCCGCCGCCTCGATGCGCCTCATCACCGACGTCTTCGCCTACTGCGCCAAGAGCATCCCAAATTGGAACACCATCTCGATCTCCGGCTACCATATCCGCGAGTCGGGCTCCACCGCTTCCCAGGAGCTCGCCTTCACCCTGGCCGACGGCATCGCCTATGTGAAGGCGGCCATCGAGGCCGGGCTGGACGTCGACGGATTCGGGCCGAGGCTCTCGTTCTTCTTCAACGCCAACAGCGACCTCTTCGAGGAAGTGGCCAAGTTTCGCGCGGGCCGGAGGCTGTGGGCGCGGATCATGCGAGAGCGATTCGGCGCCAAGAACCCCAAGAGCTGGATGATGCGATTCCACACTCAGACGGGCGGATCCACGCTCACCGCGCAGCAGCCCGACAACAACGTAGTCCGCGTGACGCTGCAGGCGCTCGCGGCCGTGCTGGGCGGCACCCAGTCCCTCCACACGAACGCGCGGGACGAGGCACTGGCGCTGCCGACGGAGGCCTCGGCGCGCCTCGCCCTGCGGACCCAGCAGGTCATCGCCTACGAGTCGGGGGTTGCCCAGACCGTGGATCCGCTCGCCGGCTCCTATTACGTGGAGAGTCTCACCAACCGGATCGAGGCCGAGGCCCTCGCCTACATCGAGAGGATCGACGAAATGGGCGGGGCAGTCTGCGCGATCGAGGAAGGCTATATCCAGCGCGAGATCCGCGACGCGGCCTACGCCTACCAGAGGCAGATCGAGTCGAGCGAGCGGGTGATCGTGGGCCTCAACAAATTCCAATCAGCCGACTCGAGGCCCGAGGGCCTGCTCAAGGTCGACCCGAGGGTGGGGGAACGCCAGTGCGCCGCCCTGGCCGAGCTGCTCGCGAAGCGCGACGGGGCGCGGGTCGTGGCGGCCCTGCGCGACGTCGACTCGGCCGCGCGCGGCAGCGAGAACCTGATGCCTCCCATCCTCGAGGCCGTGCGCGCCTACGCGACTCTTGGCGAGATCTGCGACACCCTGCGCGTAGTGTTCGGAGAGTACCTGCCGAACGCGTGCTTCTGAGTAATATAAAGACTCACCACCGTTTTTGGAGGCTGTGATGGAACGCAAGATACGCGTGCTCGTGGCCAAGCCGGGGCTCGACGGGCACGACCGCGGAGCCAAGGTGGTGGCGCGCGCCCTACGCGACGACGGCATGGAGGTGATCTACACGGGCCTCAGACAGTCGCCGGAACAGATCGTCCAGGCGACGGTCCAGGAGGACGTCGACGTCCTCGCGATGAGCATACTCTCGGGCGCCCACAGGCATCTCTTCCCCCGGGTGATGGAGCTCCTCGCCGAGAAGGGCGTCGACGACGTTCTCGTCGTGGGGGGCGGGGTCATTCCGGAGGACGATATTCCCTTCCTCGTGGAAAAGGGGATCGCGGCCGTGTTCGGGCCCGGGACGTCGACCAAGGCCACGATCGACTTCATCCGCGCCAACCTGAAGCGGTGAGAAGGCGCTAGGGATGCATGCGCGCAAGGCTCCCGGTCCGGACGAGATCGCGAGGCGGATACTTCTCGGAGAGGAACGCGCCCTCGCGCGCCTCCTTTCGGCCCTTGAAGATGGCGAGGCCTGGTCCAGCGCGGCCCTGACGCTGGTTCGGAAAAATGGGACATCGCACAGCTCGTCGATGACGCGGTTGTCCCAGGTCATCGGCATCACCGGCCCGCCGGGCTCGGGCAAGAGCACGCTGGTCGATAGGCTGATCGGCGCATACCGCGAGCGCGGCGAGAGAGTGGCGGTCCTGGCCGTGGATCCCTCCAGCCCCTTCACCGGCGGGGCGATCCTCGGCGACAGGATCAGGATGCAGGGGACCCGACGCCGCCCGGCCTCCGGTCCTTCCGGCGGCGGAGCCGGATGGATGCCCGACGAGGGCCTGTTCATCCGTAGCCTCGCCTCCAGGGGAAGGCTCGGCGGCCTCTCCCGCGCGACCGGCCAGTGCGCCAGGGCCCTCGAGGCGGCCGGCTACGGCGTCGTCATCGTCGAGACGGTCGGCATAGGCCAATCCGAAGTGGATATCGTCCGGCTCGCCGACACGGTTGTCCTCGTCGCCGTGCCGGGATCCGGCGACGAGATCCAGGCCTTCAAGGCGGGCGTGATGGAGATCGGCGACATCTTCGTGGTGAACAAGGCCGATCGTCCGGGAACCGAGAAGGCGGTCGAGGAGATACGGACCATGCTGGAGATCGGACTCGCCCTCGCGGCTCCGACTGTCCGGGGCGAGTCCGCGGCGGCCCCGGGCTCGCGAATGGAGCTGCCGCCCGTCATCAAGACCGCATCCGAGTCTGGCGCAGGCGTCGGCGAGCTCGTCGAGGCCCTCGAACTCGCGATGGGCGAGGCTGGAATCCTCGGGCGGCCTCGAGGATAGGAGGAAGCGCGGAGCGGTCGCCGAGGCCCGCGCGCTGCTCTCGGATCGAGTCCTCGCCGAGCTCGAGGCGCTGGAAGGCGGCCTCGAGGAAGAGCTCGCGGACGAGATAGTCAGGGGGGAGCGCGAGGCGGCCCAGGCCGCCGACATTCTCTTCGATTCTATAAGGAAACACGGGGGCAAGGCATGAAGGCGCTCAAGCTCGATCATGTGGGAATCGCCGTCGAGGGCCTGGATGAGGCCATCGAGCTGTACTCGGGCCTGCTCGGCCTGGAGCTCGCGGGCATCGAGACCGTCGAGGAGCAGATGGTGCGGACTGCCTTTCTCGTCTTTGGAGCCAGCGAAGCCGGGGCGCCCGGCTCCGCTGGGCGGGGCACCGAGCTCGAGCTCCTCGAGTCGACGGATCCCGAGAGCCCGATCGCCAAGTTCATCGCCGCGAAAGGTCCGGGCGTTCAGCACTTGGCCTTCCGCGTCGAGGACCTCGACTCGGCCTTGGAAGAACTCGAGGTCGCAGGCCTGAGGCTAATCGACGAAAAGCCGCGCTACGGCGCAGGAGGAGCGCGCATCGCGTTCCTTCACCCGAAATCCACGAAGGGGGTCCTTGTCGAGCTCTGCGAGCGTAAGGCATAATGACAGAAAGTGGGATTTTGTAAATGAGGCTGCAAAAACTTCAACGAGGAAGAAGGCGATATGAAGGATAAGCTGCGCAAGCTCGAGGAGCGTCGAAGCAAGATACTCGAGGGAGGCGGGCCCAAGCGGGTCGCGGCCCAGCACGAGAAAGGGAAGGGCTCGGCTCGCGAACGGATAGCCGCGCTTCTCGATCCGGGCAGCTTCCTCGAGCTCGACGCCTTCGTCGAGCACCGGTGCACCGAGCTGGGAATGGACGAAGTGAAGGCGCCGGGCGAAGGCGTAGTCATCGGCCACGGGACCGTGGACGGCCGCCAGGTCTTCGTGTTCGCGCAGGACTTCACGGTGATCGGCGGCTCGCTCGGCGAAGCCCACGCCAAGAAGATCTGCAAGGCGATGGACATGGCGATGAAGATGGGCGTGCCGTGCATCGGCATCGAGGACTCGGGCGGCGCTCGCATCCAGGAAGGCGTCGACGCCCTGGCCGGCTACGGCGACATCTTCTACCGCAACACTCAGGCTTCCGGCGTCATCCCGCAGATCTCCGTCATCATGGGCCCCTGCGCGGGCGGGGCGGTCTACTCGCCCGCCCTCACCGATTTCGTGTTCATGACCGAGCGCACGGCCAACATGTTCATCACGGGGCCCCAGGTCATCAAGGCGGTGACCGGGAGGACGTGAGTTCGGAGGACCTCGGAGGGGCCGACGTGCACGCCGCCAAGTCTGGCGTCGCCAGCTTCGCCTATCCCGACGAGGCTTCCACGATAGCCGGCATCAAGAAGCTGCTCTCCTACCTGCCGCAAAATAACGTCGAAGACCCGCCGCTCGTCGACTCGGGCGACGACCCTTCGCGAGTCTGCGCCGACCTCGCCGACATCATGCCCGACCTGCCGAACAAGCCCTACGACATCCGCGACGTGATCTCCCGCGTCTTCGATTCGGGGGACTACTTCGAGATCCAGCCGATGTACGCCATGAACATCGTCACCTGCTTCGCGCGGCTGGGCGGCAGGAGCGTCGGGATCATCGCGAACCAGCCCAAGGTGATGGCGGGCGTGCTCGACATCAACTGCTCGGACAAGGCGGCGCGGTTCATCCGCTTCTGCGACGCGTTCAACATCCCGCTCGTCACTCTCGTCGACACCGCGGGCTACCTCCCCGGCGTCGGCCAGGAGCACGGCGGCGTGATTCGCCATGGGGCCAAGATCCTCTACTCCTACTCCGAGGCCACGGTGCCCAAGATGACCGTCATCCTCCGCAAGGCCTACGGCGGCGCCTACATCGCCATGTGCAGCCGCCACCTCGGCGCCGACCAGGTCTTCGCCTGGCCCTCGGCCGAGATAGCCGTCATGGGCCCGGAAGGCGCGGCCAATATAATCTTCAAGCGCGAGATTGAAGATGCGGCCGATCCCGCCGCCTTGCGCAAGCAGAAGATCGACGAGTACAAGGCCGAGTTCGCGAACCCCTACAAGGCGGCTCGCCGCGGCTACGTCGACGATGTCATCGAACCCGCGCAGACGCGGGCGCGGCTGGCGGCCGCCCTCGCCGTCCTCGTCGGAAAGCGCGAGCGCGGCCCGAGCCGCAAGCACGGCAACATGCCCGTGTAGGGCGGGCAGCATGCAGAATTTCGTCGTCCTGGCGATCATCGTAGTGGCCATCGCCGTCGCCGCCCTGGCGGGGCGGGCCGCATGGTTGAGGGGCCGCTCATCCGTGGGCCCGAAGGCGGGCGGCGGCGCGCAAATGGGCGGCCGCCGAGGCGCGGCCGCGCAAGGCGAGCTCGTCGCCGTCATCGCGGCGGCGGTAGCCGCGGCGAGCGGCATGGAGCCGGAAGGCTTCCGCATCGTCGGCATCCGCGGCTCGAGCGGCGCCCGAGGGTCCGCCGAGGATGTCTCCCCGTTCGCGCAACGCGGACTCAACACCCCGGCCTGGGGTCATGTAGATAGGTTCATTCGAGGAGAATAATTGTGAAGAGCTATAAAATTACCGTGAATGGGCAAAGCTACGACGTGACCGTCGAGGAAGTGGGAGCCGCCGCAGGGCATGCCCCAGTGGCCGGAGCCACAGCGGCGCCTCGGCCCGCCGTGGCGCAGGCCGCGCCCAAGGCGGCTCCGGCAGCTGCCGCCGCGCCAGGAACGCCGAGCTCCGGCGGCGCGGTGATCAAGGCGCCGATGCCCGGCACGCTCCTCGCCTACAAAGTGACCCAGGGCCAGTCGGTGAAGAAAGGCGACATCCTCCTCATCCTCGAGGCCATGAAGATGGAGAACGAGATCGTGGCCCCAGTCGATGGCGTGGTGGCCGCGCTCAAGGCGAGCGAAGGCGCATCGGTGAGCGCAGGCGACGTGCTGGTCGAGCTGGGCTAAGGGGGGCTTCTACTCGCTCCACATGTTCGGTCTGATGTCAGTCCTGTCGACCGACCAGTCGAGGGACCAGATGTTCCCAGAGCGCTCGAGGGTCGCGTCGAGCTTGACGATGCCGGCCGCGACCTGGGCTTCTTTTTCGCCATCTTCCCCGACCGGGAGCGAGATGCTGAAGGCCGAGGTCGAGGGCGTTCCTTCCTTCGGGCCGACGCTCAAGGAGAAGTCGAGGACGAGGCTGCTTCCCTGGAGCCGCGGCGTGGCGCCGATCTTCACCGCCATGTCCGCGCCCTGCCGGTCCTGGAAGGCGAGCTCCTTCGCCAAAGCGAGCTTGGCCGGCGGGACCCCCGGCTCGGAGTCGGAGTCGGACGCGCGAGCCGAGCCGGAATCCGAGCTCGATGAGCCGGTAGAGGTAGTCGTTGAGCTGCCGCGTCTGGTCGCGGAGGGTCGCGCGCTTGCCCGGCTCGACCGCGACCGTCACCTGCCAATCGTGGAAGCTCACCTCGGGAAGCTTGACGACGCCGAAGCTCGAGTCGAGGTGGACGCGGACCGTGTGTTGGCCGGGGCTCAGCTTGTCGAGGATCAGCGGCACCGTATTGTCGCCCGTCGTGTAGCCGATGAACTGCTCGTCGAGGTAGACCTCGGCCTTGATGATGGGCGAGAAGAGGGCGACGCTGCCGGGAGTCTCGTCGCGCAGCGAGACGAGGGAGCGGCTGCGGCCGCTTTCGGCGAAGGTCGCCTGCTTGCCGGTCAGTCTGAGAGCGACCTGCTCGGCGAGGCCGTGAACGAGGTTTTCGCTCGAGCCCCGGTCGCGGAAGACGACGCGCTTCGCCGTCGCCGTATCGGTCAGCGAGAGCGTGATGAGGACGTCCGCGCCCATGAAGACGTATTCGCCGGAGAGGAGCCAGTCGGCGCCGACGAGGCGGCCGGCGGCCGCGGCCGAGTCCGCGTCCTGACCGATGGCGCTCAGGGACAGCTCCTTCTCCTTGAGGACGGCGTCGAGGTTGCGCCGGTCGACGAGAGCGATGTCTCCGGTCGAGCCGAGGTCGAAGGCGAGGATGCCCTGCACCATGCTCGACAGGTAGTCGACTCGCGGGTCCATGCCGGCATTGGCTATCTCGATGATTGCCAGCGTGGGCACGCCGCCGCCTGCTGCGGCGGCGGTCGAGGCGGGGCCCGACGGGGCGGAAAGGACAGGGGCGGAGGCGAGGAGGGCGAGCGCCGCCGCAAGGGCCCAGTTGCCGTATTTCATGACGCC
The DNA here is from genome assembly GCA_963828175.1 of uncultured Spirochaetota bacterium. Taxonomy (GTDB): domain Bacteria; phylum Spirochaetota; class Spirochaetia; order Treponematales; family Rectinemataceae; genus UBA1306. Next base: position 4,810 of record CAWHFT010000091.1, on the reverse strand, counting down.
GAGTAAGTCAGAGCCGAGCCTCCGCGGCTAGCTAAGAGAGACGGCCTCGAGGAAAGCGCGCAGTGGCAGCACACGGGCGTGCAGCGCGGCAAGGCCCGCGACGAAATCCCTCTGCAATGTCCATGGCGCGATCGGCATGCCGATCCGGCCGCCGCTCGCGGCGCGCGTCAGGCCGTCGACCTTCATGAGCGGCCCGGACGCGGTCGCGTCGGATATGAGGACGTTCGAGAAGCCGAGGTCCCAGGCGGCGCGTACCGTCGTGTCGACGCACATCCACGAGATCATGCCTGCCCACACGACCGTCGTGACGCCGAGGCCGCGCAATCTCGGCTCGAGCTCTGTCCCTCGAAAACTGTTGGGGAAGTTCTTCGGAACGATGGCCTCTCCAGGCCTGACGGCGAGCGCGGGGTGGAGCTCGGTGCCCGGCGTGCCGGCGTTCAGGAAGGTGGAGCCCGGCCGCGTCGACTCGTGCCTGACGTGCAGGATCGGCAGATGCCGCTCTCGGGCCCAATCGAGAAGCGCGACCGTTCGAGCGAGGGCCGATCTCGCGCGAAACAGCGGGAAGGCGGATCGGTAGGGACCCGCGCCATTCCGCGGCGGGTATCGATAACCGCCGAAATAATCGAGCTGGATGTCGATGGTCACCACGGCGGTGGACGTATGCGGCAAATCCAGGTGTCGGGCGCTTTTCATGCTGCATCTCCTCTTAGCCTAAAATATGCAAACAGTATTAGGCCCCGCACCGCCACCCGCTCCAGGGCCGCGCGCGACATATCTCGCGCTCGCGGCGTCAAAGCGATATACCTGACGGCGTGAAGACGATCTACATCCTGAACGCCGCCGACGCTATGCGCTCCTGCATCGCCGGATGGCGGGATATTTTCGAGCTGGCGAATCGCGAGCGGAGCATGCTCGGCCTGCCACGACTTTTCGACGTCAAGCTGGTCGGCGCCGTCGGTCGGTCGCTCGAGCAGCCGGCGCCCGATGTTTTCCTGATACCCGCCTCGCTCGCCGAGACCCACGCGGCCCCCGATCCGGCCGTCCTCGGGGCGATCGCGGCCTGGCACCGCGCCGGCGCGACGGCATGCTCGGCCTGCGCCGGAAGCTTCCTCATCGCCGCGGCGGGCATCCTGGACGGCCGGGAGGCGACGACGCACTGGAGCCTCGCGCCGGCCTTCCGGGCCGCGTTCCCCGCGGTGAGGCTGCGGATCGAGGAGATGCTCGTCGAGCACGAGGACGTCATCACCGGCGGAGGCGTGACCGCCTACTTCGATGTCGCGCTGAGGGTCGTCGCGCGCTGCGGCGGAGGCGCCCTGGCCGAGCGCTGCGCGCGCATCCTGCTCTTCGACCCCTGCAGGCCACGTCAGACGGTGTACGAGGAGACGAGCTCCCGGGCGGGCGCCCGGCCGCACAACGACGAGTCGATCCTCCTCGCGGAAGCCTGGGTCGAGACGAGGATCTTCGGCGCCGTTTCCGTTCGCGAGTGGTCCGACGGCGTCGGCCTGGAGACGCGGACCTTCGAACGGCGATTCCAGGCCGTCTTGGGGACGAGCCCGGTCGAGTACATCCGGAAACGCCGCCTGGATCGGGCGCGGGAGCTCTTGGGGACGACGGCGCGATCCTGGGAGGAGATCGCCTCGGACTGCGGCTACAGGGACGCGGGGGCCTTCAGGCGGCTCTTCGTCGCGCGCTACGGTATGGGTCCGCGGGAATACCGGTCCCGCTTTTCCCGCCGCTAGCAGCGGCTCGCCATCTTGCCTCGCGGGGGGTATTCCGGTGCATAGTCGTAGCCGATGCGACACCGAAGCTCGACAGCCGCCGCCGTTTGCTTCCTGATCATCGCCACCGTCGGCGGTCACGCCTCCGCCCTCCCGGCATCCGAAATCCCGAAGCCCTTCGATTTCTCGGACCGCGCCTTCATCCTCTGTTGGCACACCTTCCTGGGCAAGAAATCGCTCAGTACGGATTTTACCCTCGATGAATTGGCGGCCCAGCTCGACGAGCTGAAGGCTCTCGGCTACCACTTCATCGATCTTCAAGACGCGCTGTTCGGCCGCATCGACGGCAGCCGCAATCTCGTCGTGACGATCGACGACGGGCACAGGAGCATAGCCTGGGCCTACGACAAGGTCTTTGCCGCCCGCGGTATCAAGCCCGCCCTCCTGATCTACCCGGCGGTGATCGGCGCGAGCCCCTATTTTCTCAAGACCGACGCACTGCGGGCCCTCGCGGCGGCGGGCTGCGCGGTGGGCTCGCACGGCTATTACCACCTGTTCGTCACCGCGAAGCTGTACAAGAGCGACAAGGCCGCCTTCGAGAAGGAGATATTCACCTCCAAGTCCAGGGTCGAGGAGATAACGAGTCTGCCGTCCTATTTCTACGCCTACCCCTTCGGTGCGTTCGACCAGATCACCAAGGACGAAGTGGCCAGAGCGGGCTTCGAGTTCGCCCTCGCCGTCAAGCCCGGCTTCGTCTACGCCGACTCGAGGCTGAACGACCGGTACGAGCTTCCGCGGACCGTCGTCCTGCGGGCGGGCTGGAAGGACCTCGTCGCCTTCCTCGCGAGGAACGCGGGATCGGGGAACGTCATCGGGCCGGAGCCTCAGACATGGACCGAGAGCGACGAGTTCCCTGCGCCCGAATTGTGGGCGGGGGCCGGACCCTAGCAGACTGCAGGAACGCTCGAACGGACCTCGATCTTGAACTCGGCGCCCTCGTCGGTGTTGCGGACGCTGATCCTGCCGTTCATCCGCTTTTCTACGATGGTCTTCGCGAGGTACAGCCCGATGCCCGTGCCACCCGAGCTCTCTTTGGTCGTGAAGTAGGGCTCGAAGATCCTGTCGATGACATCGCACGCTATGCCGCCCGCGTTGTCCGAGATCGTCGTCACCGAGTCGCCCCCGTCGCGGAACATGCGGATGTCGATCCGGGGGCGGGGCGCGTTCCGCTCGATCAAGGCGTCCTTGGCGTTGCCGAGGATATTGACCAGCACCTGTGAGTACTCGTTCTGGTAGCCGATGACTCTCAAGTCCTCGCGCGCGGCCGTCTCGACGGCGATGCCGCACGATTTCAGGCTGTCGCCGACGAGGGCGAGGGTGCGGTCGACGGCCTCGCTCAAGCTGAATTGTCTCGCCTCTTCCTCCGGCTTGGTGAAGTTTCGAAATCCCCGATCGTCTGGGTCAGGGCCTCGACCTGCGCCGTGATGTTGCCGGTCATCCGCTCGATGTAGTCCGCGGTGCAGGTCCCCTCTTGGAAGGCCTTCCTCAGGAGCTGCGCGTAGATCGACAGGGCGTTGAGCGGCTGCTTCCACTGATGGGCGATGTACTCGATCATCTCCCCCATCGCCGCTTGCCGGCTTTTCAGGATGAGGACTTTCTCCTTTTCCCGCAGCTCCTCGGAAAGCCTCAGCCGCTCCATCGTCTCGGCGTGTAGGGCGCGCTGTGCGCATTTGCGTTCCTGCTCCCCGAGCAGATTATCCAGGGAGAAGGAGATGTCGGCTCCGATTTCCCTGAGGAGCCCGGCGAATTGCTCGTCGAAGAAATCGCCTTCGCCGGAATAAAAGGTCAAGACGCCGATCACCGAGCCGCCTAGCTTGAGCGATATCGCCGCGGATGAGCGGAACCCGCGTTTGAGGGCCTTCTCGCGCCACGGCAGCACGCTCGGATCGGTGAGGAAATCGCGGGTGAGGCATACGTCGGCTTCGCGGATGGCCCTCCCGCTCGGGCCCATGCCTTCGGGCTCCTCGAACACGGATATTCGGATGTGATCGAGGTAGCCTTCGTTCTTGCCGTGCCAGGCGACGGGCGTGACGAGGCCGGAGTCCTCGTCGACCAAGCCGACCCAGGCCATCAGCAGTCCACCCTGTTCCACGGCTATCCGGCATATCTCGGCAAACAGGGATTCGCGATCCGCGGCCCGCACGATGGCTTGATTGGTTTGGCTGAGCACCGAGTACAGCCTGTTCATCCGCACGAGGTTCTGCTCGGACATGCGCTCCCGCCTCCGTTCGTATTCTATCTATGCGAGGGGGCCGCGTCGAGGACCAAAAAAAAAGACTCCCGGGAGGAGGCAAACCCGGGAGTCAAAGCCGCTCGCTCTCGCTCGGGGAGGGGTTACTCATCGAGGTCGAGTGTTCGTTGCTCAAGTTGTCCACTCGAGCACACCCGAATATATCCAATTTATCTATAAACGTCAAGATGATAAATTGGCTAAGAAGAGTTGTTGAATTTGGAATAATGCTATACAAATGTATAGTATGCGGTCCGATGCTCTACCCCTTCTCGGGGCCCTATCCTGGTATTCGCTCATGGACGGGGCGAGGTCGCCTTCGGATTTCGCGGCCGCTGCTGCGGCCGGGTCCTGGTCGGCCCTCGCCCTCGCGGACCAGAACAACATGTACGCCCTGCCGGAGCTGGTCGACGCGGCCGCGGAGGCGGGACTCAAGCCCATCGCGGCCGCTTCCTTGCAGCTCGGGGATTTGCGCCTCCGCGCGTATTGCCTGGACCGGCGCGGCTATTCACGGCTCTGCCTCCTGCTCACGCGCATTCTCGCCGTCGAGGTGCCCAGGCGGCGCCTTCGCCTGCCGCCCGACGTCCTGGAGGCGGAAGCCCGCGAAGGCCGCTCAGCGGAGGAGCGCTCGGGGCGAGGCCCTCGCCGTGGTCGGAGGGGGAGGGCCCGCGGCGGCCGATGCCCCGGCGCCTTGCTCACGGTGAGCTAGCCAGCCGACACAAGCTCCCGTCTTACGATCTCCTCGCCGACCTCCGCGAAGGCGGCTGGGAGGGCCTCGCCCTGGCCGCGTCGGACGCCCAAA
>CAWHFT010000090.1:0-8396 GCA_963828175.1 uncultured Spirochaetota bacterium | reverse complement strand
CTTGGGTCGAATAGCCGGGTATGGAATCGAACTGACCCGCCGGGCAGAGGTAGACCTTGCCCATCGACTTCTCGTCGCCGTAATGGAGGCTCAGAGCCTCGTCGAACTCGAGGCTGAAGGCGGTGGCCGGAAGCGACGAGGAGAAGGCCACCCCGCCGCCGGGCGCGGCCCTCGCGCCCAAGTCGGCCAGCCTAAGCCTGCCGGCGAGCATCAGGTGCATCACCAAATCGAGGTCGACTTCGCCGCCCTCGATTTGGTTACGCGAAGCCGCTTCGCTGCTTCGCTTTATATTCGAGCTTCCCTTCAGAGAGATTTTCAGGAAAGGGCCGTGGCGGACGAGGCCTGTCAAGGTCCGCCCCGTGACGAGCTCGTTGAAGCTTCCGGGCACGAGAACGCGAAGCACTACCGGGTTCTTGACGACGGCATGCGTTATCCGACGCCCCTGGATCCCGGGCCCCAGAGTCTTGACTATGTGTACGAGGTCGGGAAGCTCGGGCAAACATGGCCTCCAATCGGGAGCATGGAACAGCGGGCGAGATTATATCCCAAAAGCCCCGATCGCGTCCCCCCGGAGGAAAGGCGACCTCATGCTCGGTCGAGGAAAAAAAAACCGCCCCACTGGGGCGGGATCGTGGGGCGAAGCGGGCTGCAAGGCCCGTCCCGGGACGAGCCCGAGCGGGCGCAGCCCGGGACCCGCATCAGACTACCTTTACGACCTTGCCTGCCTTGAGGCAACGGGTGCAGATCTTGAGGTTGGAGACGCTGCCATTAACCATGGTCTTTACCTCGAGGAGGTTGGGACGCCAGGTCCGCCTCGTGCGGTTCTTAGAGTGGGAAACGGTATTTCCGAACGTCGTGCCTTTGCCGCAAATTTCGCATCTTCTAGCCATGTTAATGCTCCGATCGAATTGGTGAAAGGATAATACCGAGGCGAGAGCCTCGTGTCTAGGGCGCGAGAATCCGGCCGGGAGCGCCGCTCCGGCCCGACGCTGTGTGGCAGGACGCGCAATCGCCGCTCGGCGCGGGCGAGCCCATTTCGTTCTCGCCCGTTGGCCCGAAGACCTTCACCTTGACGGGGAAGGTCAGCTGCGGATCCCGCCTTCCAGAGAAGAAATTGCCGGCCTGGTTGGTCTTGAGCTTCAGGACGAGGCCCTTCGAGTCGGTGAGCTGGACCGTCGCGCCCTGGACCCCGTAGGAGTCGTCCTTCGCATCGAGCTTGGAGTAGACCGTGGCGGCGGCCTGGAAGCGCGGTCCCTCCCCCTTCGCATGGCAGGAAATGCAGCTCAGACCGGGGTGCATGAGGGGAGACTCGCTGTCGCCGCCCGTCCACATCTTCTGGGCGGCCGCGGGCGCGAAGCCGAGGGCCGAAAAAGCCAAAACTGCGACGGCGAGCCGGTGCGCTGAGAACGTCATCTTTGGTTTCCTCCCATGAGCTGTTGTTGGTATTTCTTGTTCTTGCTCATCTTCTTCATCATGAGCCGGGTTTTTTCGAATTTCTTGAGGAGGCGGTTGATCTCGGCGACCGAGGTGCCCGAGCCCTTCGCGATCCGCGCGCGGCGGCTGGGCCCGATGATGAGGTGGTTCTGCCGCTCTTTCCTGGTCATCGAGCGGAGGATAACCTCCTCGCGCTTGAGTCCCGCCTCGTCGATCTTGTCTTCGTCGATCTGCCCCGCGAGGCCGGGCAGCATCTCGATGATGCCCTTCATCGAACCCATCTTCTTCATGCTCTGGAGCTGTTCGAGATAGTCCTCCAGGCTGAGGGTCTCCTGGGTCATCTTGCGCTCGAGTTCGGCGGCCTGCTTCTGGTCGAAGAGCGCCTGGGCCTTCTCGACGAGGCCGACGACGTCGCCCATGCCGAGGATGCGCCCCGCGATCCGCTCGGGATAGAAGGGCTCCAGGCCCTCGGGCTTCTCGCTCGTGCCGATGAACTTTACGGGCTTGCCGGTGACCGACTTGAGCGACAGGGCGGCGCCGCCCCGCGCGTCGGAATCGAACTTGGACAGTATGACGCCCGTGATACCTATCTTCTCGTCGAAGGCCTTGGCTATGTCCGCGGCGGCCTGGCCAGTCATGGAATCGGCGACGAGGAGGGACTCGAGAGGCTTGACCGCGTCGCGGACGCGTGCGAGCTCGCCCATCAGCTCCTCGTCCACCTGGAGTCGGCCGGCGGTGTCTACTATGAGAACGTCGTAGAGCTCGCGCCTGGCCCGGTCGAGGGCGTTCTTGGCCACCTTGACCGCGTCCTTCGAGTCCTCCCTGTAGACGTCGACGCCGACCTGGGCCCCGAGGACGGCGAGCTGCTCGATCGCCGCCGGACGCTGGAGGTCGCAGGCTGCGAGGAGGACCCGCCGCCCCTTGTTCTTCAGCATGAAGGCCAGCTTGGCTGCGCTCGTCGTTTTGCCCGAGCCCTGGAGGCCGAGAAGAAGAACGACACTCTGCGTGTCCGGCCCCCGCAGCTGGAGGTCTTGCCTCGAGTCACCCAGGAGGCCGACCACGCGGTCGTAGACGATCTTGGTGAACTGCTGCCCCGGGCTGACGGCCTTGAGCACCTTCTCGCCTTTGGCCTCTTCGAGGGTGGCGTTGACGAAGCGCCGGACGACGCGCAGGTTTACGTCCGCGTCGAGGAGGGCGAGCTTGATCTGCTCGACCGCGTCCTCGACGTTTTTCTCGCTTATCGTCGCCTTGCCGCTCAAGGCCCGGGCTATATCGCCGAATTTCTCGCTGATCTTCTCGAGCATGGAGGAAGTATGTCCTTGGCGGCGCCCGAGAGTCAATTCACCGCCCGTCGCTCCGCCAATGGCCAGATTGTCGATCCTGTGATATTATACGTACATGACGCGAGACGAGCTCGAAACCACCATACTCAAGGCCAAGGACATCGATAGCATCGCGAGGGAATCCAACGAGTGGTTTTCCAAGTATCACAACAAGAATTTCATAACCAAGGGACTCCAACAGGGCGAATACACCCACGCCTCGATCAAGGACGAGATAACGCTCATGCGGGCGCTAAGAACGGCCTATCTCCAGCTCGACCCCGTGCCAGTCAATAAATTCATGGACGAGACCGCCCTCAAGGCGCTTCTGGCTTTTTTCGACGCGCAATCCAGGGCCTCGGGCGGGGTCGGAGCGCTCGGGGCGTCCTGGAGCATGCATGCCGAGGCCCTGCGCATGGCGATGGCCGATCGCGGGCTCAAGACTACGGCATCCGAAGCCTTCACCGTCTGAACCTGCGACTCCTCCCCTACAAATTCCCTTTTAACCCTATCTCCGAGGCAACCGGCCGCAGCGCGAGGATCGTCTCCTGGATCAGGTCATCCAGCGGGATGCCGAGCATGTCCGCGCCCTTCTGGATGATGTCGCGGCGGATTTTCGCGGCGAATGCGGCCGTGCCCCACTTCTTCTTGACCGACCGGGCCTCGATGTCGAGGACGCTCTTCGAAGGCCTCATGAGCGCGCAGGCGGCGATGAATCCGGTGAGCTCGTCGACGGCGAAGAGGACTTTCTCCATGACGTGGACGGGCTCCACGTCCGTGCAGATCCCGAAGCCGTGGCTCTCGACCGCGCGGATGAAGGCTTCGGGCAGGCCGGCCGACTGGAGCATCTGGCGGGCGTGCTGGAGGTGCTCCTCGGGATATTTCTGGTAGTCGATGTCGTGGAGGAAGCCGACGAGGCCCCAATACTCGGGATCCTCCCCGTGCTTGACGGCGAAGCGGCGCATCGAGGCTTCGACCGACAGCGCATGCCGATAGAGGTAATCGTCGTCGTTGTATTTCTTCCAGAGCTGAACGGCTTCGTCTCGACTGAGCATCTTATCCCCCTCGATGGGCGACAGTGTAGCGCCCGAGTCCGGTCGGGACAAGGACCGGCCTTTCTTGCCCACCGACCATAACCTGACTATTTTTATAAAATAGTACGAGGGTCCCCGGAGGCGCAATGCCGCGATCGCTGTGGAACGAATATTACAAGGGCACCCCGAAGAAGCGCCGCTACTTCGAGGGCTGGTACTTCAAGCAGGTATCCGCCGATTTTTCTGAAATCTGGTCTTTCATACCCGGCATCTCGCGTGGTGAGCGGGAGGGCGAAGGCTATAGCTTCGTCCAGGCCATCGAAGGACGAACGGGCAGGACCTGGTGGTTCGAATATCCGCTCGACGCTTTCCGCGCATCTCCGGATCGACTCGACATCCGCGTCGGCGAAAGCTCCTTTTCGGAAGCGGGAATCGTCCTCAACCTCGAGTCTCCCGAGGGACGGTTCCGCGGCGAGCTCGGCTTCGGCCCCTTCAAGCGCCTTCCGTCCACCCTGTTTTGGCCGGGCGTGATGGGTCCCTACAGTTTCGCGCCATTCATGGAGTGCCGGCACGGGCTCCTCTCGCTCGACCATAGCGTCGAGGGCGGATTCGACCATGACGGCCGCCGCGTGGAGATGGGCTCTTCAGAACGCGCAGCCGGCCGGGCCGGCGCCGGCCGCGGCTACATCGAGAAGGACTGGGGCTCCTCGATGCCCTCGAGCTGGATCTGGATGCAGTCCAACAATTTCGAGGCGGCAGGCGACTCCTTCATGCTGTCCATCGCGAACATTCCCTGGCTCGGCTCGGCCTTCACGGGCTTCCTCTGCGTCGGCTCCCTCGGAGGCGAGCTCGTTCGCGAGGCCACCTACACGGGAGCGCGCCTCGAAGGCTTCCGCCTCGACGACGGATCGGTCGGTGTGGCGGTCGTCCGCGGCCGATCGAGGCTCGAGATCGGGGCCTCGCGGGCCAGGGGCGGCCTCTTGCGCGCGCCGGTGAACGGTCTCCTCACGCGGCGCATTTCAGAAAGCGTCGACGCGAGAATAATCCTGCGCTGGCTGCGAGAAGGGAAAGCGGTCTTCTCCGGCGAGGCGCCGAGCGCCGGGCTCGAGCTGGTCGGCGATCCGGCGCTCTTGTTCGATCGCGGCTCGAGCTACAGACCGGCCGGACTCTCGGCCACCCCGATCAGGTTCGAGTAGTCGTGCTGGATACCCAGCTCGTCGAGGATCTGCGAGATCTGTCCGCGATGGTGGGTCTGGTGGTTGAAGACGTGGTCCAGGGCCTCGCGCAGGTAATAGCGCTGGCTCTGGCCATGCGAGTCCGAATAGGCGAGCACCTCGCCGAAGCGGGCCGTGTCGGCTGCCGCGATCCAGTCCACGAAGATCGCGTCGACGGCGGCGCGCTCGCGCCTGAACTCCTCGAAGAGCGGGAATTCGTAATTCGTCCAGTCGCTCCCCGGAGGCGCGAGCCGAGGCCGGTTGAGCGCCTCGTCGGCCGCGAAGAGGATGCGGAAGCGCCTGAGCCAGTTGATGTCGCACATGATCACGTGATCGAGGAGGCCCTGGATGGAGCCGAAGTACGAGCCTCTCGGCTTTGACATCTCGCTCGGGGGCAGCGAGGCGATATGGTCGATGAGGGACTCGTTGGCGACCCTGTTATAGCGGGCGAGATAGGCGAAATGGCGACGATCGTTGTCCATGGGCCAGTATATCCTTTAACTCTGGCTCGAGTACATCCTCGAGTACAGGCCCTCACGGGCCATCAGCTCCTCGTGGCTCCCCGATTCGACGATGCGTCCGCCATCCAGCACGAGGATGTTGTCGGCGTTGCGAATCGTCGATAGCCGATGGGCGATGATGAAGCTCGTGCGCCCCTCCATCAGCCTGATCATCGCCGCCTGGATGTGGAGTTCCGTCCGCGTGTCGACGCTGCTCGTGGCCTCGTCGAGGATGAGGATGGAGGGGTCGGCGAGGATTGCGCGGGCGAGGGCGAGGAGCTGGCGCTGCCCCTCGCTCAGCGGAGAGCCGCCCTCGGTGAGAACGGTGTCGTAGCCGTGGGGCAGGCGGTCGATGAATGAGGCGGCATTGGCGGCCTCGAGAGCCTTCGACAGCTCGGCCTCGCCCGCCGCTGGCCGGCCGTAGAGGACGTTCTCGCGGATGCTGCCCGAGAAGAGATAGCTGTCCTGCAATACGATGCCGAAGACGCGCCGCAGGTCGTCGCGGGCGTAGTCGCGAAGGTCGCGGCCGTCGATGCGGACCGTCCCCTCGTTCGCGTCGTAGAAGCGCGCGAGCAGGTTGACGATGGTCGTCTTGCCCGCGCCCGTCGGCCCGACGAGCGCGGTGACGCTGCCCTCGCGGGCCTCGAAGCTCACGTCGTGGAGCACGTACTCTCCCGGCTTGTAGCCGAAGGACACGTTCTCGAATGCGACGTCGCCGCGAATTCCCGCCCCAGCCTCGCCTATCCTGGCTCCCGCGGCGTCAGGCCTGTCCGCGGCCTCCTCGGCCTGGTCCATGATCTCGAAGACGCGCTCGGCGCCCGCGAGGGCCGTCTGCAGCGTGTTGTAGGTATTGGCGAGGTCGTTGAGCGGCCTGGAGAACTGCCGGGAGTAGGAGATGAAGCTGGCGATGACGCCTATCGTGACCAGGCCCTTGACCGCGAGGACGCCGCCCACTGCCGCCACGGCCGCAAAGCCCAGGTTGTTGATCACGTTCATCAGGGGCATGATGTAGCCGGACCAGACTTGCGCGTCAGTCCCGATAGCCCTCAGCTCCTCGTTGAGCTCGTCGAACTCGCCTATCGCGGCTTCCTCCCTGCCGAAAGCCTTGACCACGTCTATCCCGGAGATCGTCTCCTCGATGTGGCCGTTCAGAGAGCCGAGGGCGACCTGCTGCCGCTTGAAGAGGACGCGCGTGCGCCGCGAGACGGTACGGGTCAGCAGGAACACGAGCGGCACGGTGACGAGGGCCGCGAGCGTGAGGAGCGGCGAAAGGACGAGCATGAGGGTGAGCGATCCAGCCAGAGTGAGGAGAGTCGAGACGAGCTGAGTCGTCGACTGCGCTATCGTGCTCGAGATATTGTCCACGTCGTTCGACAGGCGGCTCATGAGGTCGCCGTGGCTCCAGCCGTCGAAGAACGCGACCGGCAGCTTCTGGAGCTTCCCGAAGAGGTCCTTGCGCAGGGACTTCACGATCTCCTGCGAGGCGCCGGCCATGAGCCAGCCCTGGGTCACGACGGAAGCGGCGTCAAGGGCGTAGGCGACAAGGAGGGACCCGAGGACCACGGCGAAGCCGAGCGCGAGTCCCCCGCCAGCGACCGTCGCGGCGGGCGCCATCGCGTCGACGCCGCGTCCTATCAGCCAGGGCACCGAAAGGAGGACCGCGCAGTCGACGACGACGAGGCCGAAGACGACGAATATCCTGCCGCGCTCGACGCCGAAGCAGGCCCAGAGCCGGGCCATCGTGCCTCTCCGGTCTTTGGCCTTTTCCGCGCCCTGGAGCCAGCGCGCTCCGCCCCCTCCCCTGGCCCCCGCTGCGCCGGGCAGCCTGGCCTCGACGGCGACGCGCTCAGCCATGGGCCGCCGCTCCAATGCCCACCTGCGAGCGATAGATGTCCTGGTAGACTTCGCAGCCCGACAAGAGCTCCTCGTGCCGGCCGAGAGCGGCGATCCTTCCCTCGTCGAGGACGAGGATGAGGTCGCAGTCGCGCACCGAGGAGATCCGCTGCGCGATGTGGAGGACCGTCGCTCCTGACGTGGCGCCCCGCAAAGAGGCGCGAATCCGCGCCTCGGTGACGGCGTCGACCGCGCTCGTGCTGTCGTCCAGGATCAGGATGGAAGGTCTGCGGACGAGCGCGCGGGCGATGGAGACGCGCTGGCGCTGGCCGCCCGAGAGCGAGAGGCCGCCTCTGCCGACATGGGTCGCGTCGCCGTCGGGGAAGGAAGCGATGAAGTCGTGCGCGGCGGCAGCTCGGGCCGCGGCCTCGACCTCTTCGAGGGAGGCTTCGGGCTTGCCCCAGCGGATGTTCTCAAGTATGGAGCCGCCGCGCCTACGCGAAACTTTTTTTTAAAGGACGAACAAGCCGATCAGTCGGCGCCGGTTGAAGCGATCAACCGTCTGGTGGAGCCAGACGGGATCGAACCGACGACCTCATGCTTGCAAAGCACGCGCTCTCCCAACTGAGCTATGGCCCCATTGAGTTACGGCCCTAAGATTTGGCTTCGAACTCGATCGCGCCAAATCCAAACTGGTGGGCCTGGGAAGACTTGAACTTCCGACCTCACGCTTATCAAGCGCGCGCTCTAACCAACTGAGCTACAAGCCCAAACCGATCGCACGACCCGGGCTTTTCGCGCTAGAGCCAATCAACCAAAGCCTCAAGCTTCGTCGCGGCGCGCAGCCGGGCGGCTCGTCCTTTAGGGAAGAAAGAGAAACGAAGACGGCGGTCATCCCGCGAGATCGGCCTGACTGGCCGTTATGTTCCAAGTGATCCAATAGGCTCCGACAAGATGCCGAAGCCATGAAGGATCATCCTTAGAAAGGAGGTGATCCAGCCGCAGGTTCCCCTACGGCTACCTTGTTACGACTTCACCCCAGTCGCTGACCCTACCGTG
>CAWHFT010000089.1:0-3696 GCA_963828175.1 uncultured Spirochaetota bacterium | reverse complement strand
GCGAGGACGTCAGTCATCCTGGTCGTGAAGCCGCCTCGCGAGATCGCGTCGGCAGCCTCGATCGGCTTGTCGACGATGAGGCGCAGTATGCCGAAGTCCGCGGTGTCCGCGATCGAGATCGCCCGGATGTTGATGCCCGCGTTCGCGATGAGTCGAGTGACGTCGGCGAGCCGACCTGTCTTATTCTCGAGGAAAACCGAAATCTGCTGGATCCTCATGCCGTCCTCCTTTTTAATGCCCTACAGTGAGCGCCTGTCGACGACGCGCTTGGCCTTGCCGACGCTCCGCTCGATCGTCTTGGGCTCGACAAGCTTGACCCGCAGCGTGATGCCGAGCTTAGACTTCATGACGGACTCGATCTTGCTTCGCAGCGTCTCCAGCGTCTTGGTTTCGTCGGTGAATATTTCCCGCTTGACCTCGACCATGAGCTCGACCTCGTCGAGCGCCTTGGCGCCGCGGTCGACGACGATGACGTAGTTGGGGTCGGTCCCCTCGATCTCGATGAGGGCATGCTCGATCTGGGAAGGAAAGACGTTGACTCCCCTGATGATGAGCATGTCGTCGGTGCGGCCGAAGAGCCGATGGATCTTGGCGGTGGTTCGCCCGCAGGCGCATGCTCCCCTCGAGACGATCGTGACGTCGCGGGTACGGTAGCGCAGGAGCGGCGTCCCTTCCTTCACGAGAGTGGTGAACACGAGCTCTCCCTTCTCGCCGTCGGGCAGTGGCTTCCCCGTCTCCGGGTCGACGACCTCGGGATAGAAGAGGTCCTCGTTGACGTGCATGCCGTCCTTGCACTCGCACTCGAAGGCGACGCCCGGGCCGGTGATTTCGGTGAGGCCGTAGATGTCGTAGGCGTCGATGCCGAGTTCTAGCTCGATCTGCTTGCGCATATTCTCGCTCCAGGGCTCGGCCCCGAAGCAGCCCGCTCGGACCTTCATGGCCTTGACGTCGTAGCCGGTCTCCTTGGCCTCCTCGGCCATGAAGAGCGCGTAGGACGGCGTGGAGCACAGGATGGTGCTGCCGAAGTCGCGCATCACCATCAGCTGCTTTTGCGTGTTGCCCGAGGACATCGGGACGATGTTGGCTCCTATGCGCTTGGCCCCGTAGTGAACGCCCAAGCCCCCGGTGAAGAGGCCGTAGCCGTAACAGTTCTGCACGGTGTCATGCCGCGTGGCTCCGGCCCCGCTCAGGGTCCTCGCCATCGCTTCTTCCCAGCACTCGACGTCGAAGCGGGTGTAGGCGTCGACGACCGGCACTCCGGTGGTGCCCGAGGACATGTGGATCTCCTCGATCTCCGACTCGGGGCAGGCGAGAAGGCCGTAGGGGTAAGTCTCCCGGAGGTCGTCCTTGACGGTGAAGGGGAACTTCGCGATGTCGGCCAGGGATCCGAGGTCCCGGGGCCTGACCCCGGCCGCGTCGAATTTGGCTCGATAGAAGGCCACGCGCGAATAGAGGGTCTCTACCAGGTTCTTCAGCCGGGCGAGCTGGAGGAGCTCACGCTCCTCGCTCGCCTGGCACTCGAATTGGGGATTCCAGATCATGGTTCCTCCTACAATCCTATTCGCTCGTCGATGACCCGCTTCGCCTTGCCCTCGGAGACTGGGAGAATCCCCGGCTCGTGGAGCTCGACGCGCGGGTTGATCGATATCGATGTCTTGAGCCGATCGCGGATCCTGTCGCGCAACGCGTTGAGCGGCCTCGAGTCGTCGGCGAAGACCCCGCTGCCCACCTCGACCTTGACGGTGAGCCGGTCGAGGGCGCCGTCCTTCTCCACGAGGATGAGATAGTTGGTCCCTACCTCGGGCATGGCCATGATGACTTCCTCGATCTGACTGGGGAAGACGTTGATGCCGTTGATGATCAGCATGTCGTCGGTCCGGCCGGTGATCCGCGCGATCCTGCGGTGCGTTCGGCCGCAGGGGCAGGCGCCTTCGTAGACCGAGGAAAGGTCGCGGGTCCTGTATCGGAGGATGGGCATGGCCTCCCTGCAGAGGATGGTGAGGACGATCTCGCCCTGCTGCCCGTCGGGGAGACTCTCGAGGCTTTCGCGGTCGACGACCTCGAGGATGTAGCCGTCCTCCCAGAGATGCATGCCGTCGCGGCGCTCGCACTCGAAGGCGACGCCGGGGCCGTTCATCTCGGAAAGGCCGTAGGAGTTGTAGACCTCGATACCGTAGAGGCTTTCGATCTTCTTGCGCGTGTCTTCGGAATAGGGCTCGGCGCCGCAAAAGGCACGCTTGAGCGCGAGGTCGGAGGGCGATACGCCTTCCTCGGCCATTTTGGAATACAGGTGCAGCATAAAGCTCGGCGTCGCGTGGATCGTCGTCGTACCGAAGTCCTTCATCAGCTTGAGCTGCCGCGAGCAGTTGCCGGGCCCCGCCGGTATGACCATCATGCCGACCTTCTCCGCGCCGTAGTGCAGCCCGAGGCCGCCGGTGAACAGGCCGTAGGTCATCATGTTCTGCAGCACGTCGCTCGAGTCGGCGCCGGTGGCCACCAGCGAGCGCGCGACGAAATCGGACCAGCGAGCGACGTCCCTTGCGGTGAGGTAGATGACGGTGGGAATGCCGGTCGTGCCGGAGGAAGCGTGCATCCGAACGACCTCGCTCTTGTCGGCGGCGAGCATCCCGTAGGGGAATGCCTTGCGGAGATCGTCTTTCGTCGTGAAGGGTATCCGTTGGAGGTCGGCGAGGCTCCTGATGTCGGCGGCAGAGGAGATGCCGACCCCCTCGAGGCGAGGGCGATAGAAGGACGTCGTGAGAGCTCGACCGACCGCCTCGCGCAGGCCCGCGAGCTGGCGGGCCTCGATCTCGGCCCGGCCCATGGTCTCGGCGGCCTCGTTCCAGTATCGGCGAGCCATGCTACTCGGCGGCCCGGCCCGCGGCCAACGCCTTGAGGTTCGTCTCGACGAGGGAGGCGCCCTTGGCCCCGAAGAGCCCCGCGATGCTCTTTTCGATGCTCTGGAGCGAGACCGGAATGAAGGGGCTCGCCGCCCCGACGATGACCATGTTGACCGCCCTCGCGGAGCCGGCTTTCCTCGCTAGGTCGGCGGCGGCCACCACGCGGCTGCGCGGCAGTCGCCCGATGCAACCGACGATGCCGGCCAAGTCGGGGTAGTCCGGGATGTTGACGAAGGGCTCGGCGGCCGTGACGATGGCGCCGTCCGGCTTGAGGAAGGAGAGGTACCGAAGGCTCTCGACCGGCTCCATCGAGAGGATCAGGTCCGCGCCTCCGGAGGGGATGAGGTCGCAATGGATGGCGGAGTCCGAGATGCGAAGGTGGGCCGACACGGCGCCGCCCCGCTGGGCCATGCCGTGCACTTCCGACTGGCGGACCTTGAAGCCGTCGGCCATGGCGGCGCTCGCGATTATCGCGGCGATGGAGAGGACGCCCTGCCCGCCGACCCCGGCTAAGACGATGTCGCAGGTCATTCCGCCTCCTCCGCACCGCAGGCCGCTGCGGCCGCGGCGACGACCGCCGTAGCACCTTTTTTCTTTTTCGCTTTTATCGCCTCGAGGCACTCCCGCCGGGCGATGATGACCGAGGGCCCGCGGTAGGCGAGCTCGCGGCGGAAGACCGCGACGTTCTGTTCCGCAGCGGCCCGCGACGCGTCGATGACCGCGACGTGGGCGGCTTCGACGCCGACCGCCTTGACGATCTCCTCGAGACGCTCCGACGGGAGGATGGTTTTCTGGC
>CAWHFT010000088.1:0-7260 GCA_963828175.1 uncultured Spirochaetota bacterium | reverse complement strand
TCCTCTCTCTCTCTCTCTCTCTCTCTCTCTCTCTCTCTCTCTCTCTCTCTCTCTCTCTCTCTCTCTCTCTCTCTCTCTCTCTCTCTCTCTCTCTCTCTCTCTCTCTCTCTCTCTCTCTCTCTTTTTTTTTTTTTTTTTTCCATGGCCGGCGCCGGTGGTTGGAAAGCCCGAAGTCCATAGACTCATGATGGCGGCGTTCATGTGCGAGGGTGGGCATGTCCTCCTGGAGGATTACCCCGGCCTGGCCAAAACTTTGATTGCCAAGAGCTTCGCACGCGCCCTGGGCCTGGGTTTCAAGCGCATCCAATTCACTCCTGACCTTCTCCCGGGGGACATCACCGGGGGATACGTCTTCGATGGGGAGAAAAATCGCTTCGCGCTGCGCAAGGGCCCAATATTCACGAACATCCTCTTGGCTGATGAAATCAACAGGGCCTCGCCCAAGACCCAATCGGCCCTTCTCGAGGCAATGCAGGAAGGCCAGGTCACACTAGAGGGCGAGAGTCTCGGACTGCCCGAACCCTTTATCGTCATCGCCACGCAAAACCCCATTGAATACGAGGGGACCTTCCCCCTGCCCGAGGCCCAATTGGACCGTTTCATCATCAAGCTCTCGGTCGGCTATCCGAAGGCCGATGAGGAGAGCGAGATCCTGAAACGAAGGGCTGAACGGGGGAAGGACGAGGTGGAACTCAAGGCTGTAATCGGAACAGGCGAGTTGCTCGCCATGCGGGAGACGGTCGAGGGGATTACGTCGATCCCGATGTCCGTTCGTACATGGTCGCTCTCGCGTCGAAGTCCCGCTCGCACTCTAAGGTCGTCGTCGGGGCCAGCCCGAGGGGCTCCTTGGCCTTGTTCAAGCTTGCTAGGGCATGGGCGGTTATGGAGGGCAGAGACTATGTCACGCCGGACGACGTGAAGCGCTTCGCGCAGGCGGCCCTCGCGCACCGACTCGCTCTCGACTCGAGCCT
Source organism: uncultured Spirochaetota bacterium (assembly GCA_963828175.1). GTDB lineage: Bacteria > Spirochaetota > Spirochaetia > Treponematales > Rectinemataceae > UBA1306. The sequence continues at coordinate 6,289 of CAWHFT010000088.1, read as the reverse complement.
CTGGGACATCCGCGGCTCGGGGGATGCGATAATCGGCGAAATCCTCAAGGCCATGCCTGTGCCCGTAGTCGAGGACGAGAATGAGCTATAGGGCCCGTCTTCCCGGACTCGTCGCCCTCGTCCTGTTCATCCTCGCCCTCGTGTTGAGGAAGGGGGACATGGCGTGGATGGCCTCCATCTTCGTCGCGTATCTCGCCGCCGGCGCCCTGTTGTCTCCATCGGAGAAGATGATCGTTCTATGTAGCCGCCGTAGTGCTCGGGAGTTCAGGCGAGGCGAAGAGACATTCGTCGACGTCTCACTTTGGATCCGAAACAATGGTCCCCGGACGCTCTTCGCGCGCGTATCCGATCCAATTTCCCCGACCATGAGAATTGTGGTGGGAACCTCCGCGCTGTGCGCCGCCCTCTCACCAGGCGAGGAGACGACACAGTCCTACACCTTCAGGGCCGACCGCGGGGTTTATAGCTGGAAAGGTCTAGCCGCCGCTGTCGGCGATCCTTTCGGTCTCTTCGAGACCGAGGTCGAGGTCGATAGTGGCGCCGATCTCATCATCCAGCCGAGGCTTGAGAGGATGAAGCCGATAGCTGTTCGAGCTCAGCATACCCTCTCCTCTCCTGGGCTGATCCCGACCAAGGCGGGGGGATTAGGAACCGATTTTTGGGGTGTACGGGAGTACCAGCAGGGAGACCCACTCAAGTTTCTCGACTGGAGGCTTAGCGCCCGGCACCCGCACCACTTCTTTACGAGGGAATTTGTGGTGGAGAGAACCACCGAATATACGCTGATCCTCGATGGACGAGCAGGTACAGACATGACTGTCGGCGAGGAAAGTGTATTCGAAATTGAGGTGCGAGCCGTCGCTTCCATCTGCGAGTTGTTTTTACGCCAGGCCCATCGGGTAGGACTGATTGTTGCCAGGAAGAGGAGCCTTCGCGTTCCGCCCGATTTCGGCAGGGTTCAACTTCGACGGATTTTGAACTGTCTTGGTCGGTCCGGAATCGACACATCCACAAAGCGTGATTCGCTATACCGCCTTCCCCTCGGCAAGGTCAGCCAGGCTTCGACCATCGTGATCGTAAGTCCTATCGATTCCGAGGATATAGCTTTCTTTCGCCGCCTCAGGGCTCAGGACCATGAAGTCGTGCTCATCTGTCCCAACTTGCTCGCCTCCACTGACTCTGTGGAGACCAAGGACAAGGCACGCCGCCTGGCCCTGCGCGCAGCCAGACTAGAGCGCAGGATAAACCTGAACCTGATATCGCAATTGTCCGTGAAGGTTGTCGATTGGCCGCTCGATAGGCCGTTATGGCCGCTGTTGCGGATTGCGCTTGGGCAACGGTCGCGGCCGGGCTAGGAGAAACGAGGATGAGCACGATGAGAATCACCATGTTTTCCTGCTGGGCGATCGCCTTCGGCGCAGCCTTCCTTGGCTATGCCGAGAAAGGACTTTGGTTGGGCTGCGCGGCCGCGCTCGCATGTTCGCTCGTCTGGATTTTCGCTAGAAGGCGATTCCCGGCGCACTGCCTTCTTGCTTCGTCCGCTTGTGCGGCGGTCGGCATTCTCCTCGGGGACGACGCGCCGCTCTTTCTCCTATCTGCAGGAGCCTCGCTCAGCGTCTGGGACCTTTGCTCTGTCGAGAGTCTCGGCTCCGGCCGCTTCCAGGAGCGAGCATCGCTGCGCTATGTTCGGTTACGCATCGCTTCCTTGTGCTGGGCTCCCGGCGCAACGGTTCTCCTGGCTATTGCGCTTCGCCGCCTGCGAATTGAGCTTTCCTTCTGGTCGATATCGGGTCTCGCTTTGGTCGGTGGGTTTGGGTTCTATCAATTCCTCCGGGTTGTTCGGCGTTAATATCCGATGGCGTATTAGCCTGAGGCGCTCGAGTAGTTGCGGATACCGCTCGTCCAGGCGAGCCGGGCCAGCGCGACGAACAGTATCGGGGCCAAGGCGCCCCAGACCAGCTGGGCGGCGGTCATGCGGCCAAGGGCGAAGAGCGAGGGAAAGCTCGTGATGACGAACATCGGCAGGACGTAGGACCCGAGGGCCTGGCCGACCTTGTCGTACACGATCATCGGCACGTTGTTGAAGTCCCAGAACGAGTCGCTCACGCCGGCGAGGGCCCTCGCGTTGACGATGCGGAACACGAGGGTCTGCGGGAGCAGGTAGATGGCGTAGCCCACCGCCGAGCCGCAGAGCAGGAAGAAGACGTAGCCGAGGAGCCGCCAAGCCTCGAAGGCGTTCGAGAGCCGCATAGCGCCGACGATCGTCATCGCTATGCCGGCCAGGGCGTCGACGAGGAAGATGCCGATGTCGCACCGCCGGAACGTAGCCATGAACTGCAGCGAGACGGGCTTGGTCATCAGCGTATCGAAGGAGCCGTCCCTCACGAGGGCCGACAGTTGGTAGAAATTCATCATGTACAATCCCGCGTAGAAGCCCGTCGCCGTGATGAAAGTCCCGACGAAGACCAGCATCTCGTCGGGCGAAAAGCCGGCGATGCTCCGTCCGGAGCGGAAGGCCACGACGACGTAGAGTATCTTGACGACGAGATAGCCGAGCTCCATCAGGATGCCGGTGACGAAGTTGGCCCGATACTCCATTTGGCTCATCACGTTCATCCGCACGAGGGAGAGATAGATTCGGACGTGCTTGCCGAGCTCTCCGAGGAGGTTCCTCACGGCCTAGCTCCCCACGGCGACGAAGCGCCTGAGGCCGGCCGCCCAGAGGCTCCGGGCGAGCGCCAGGAGCGCGAGGCACCAGGCCGCCGCCGCCGCAAGGCCCCAGGCGAGCTCCGCTCCGGCCACGCGGCCGCAGAGCACCTCGGTCGGGAATTGGATCGTGAAGCGGAAGGGCAGGGCCTCGAGCAACGATTCCGCGCGCGGCCCGAAGACCGACAGGGGGAAGACGCCGCCGCTCGCCGTGATGATGACGATGCGCGCTGCCTCGAAGAGGAAACCGATCTCGGTCAGCCAGAAGCCCAGGAGGCCAATGCACCAGAAGACGAGGAAGTTGAGCGCGAAGGCGAGCACGAGCGCGGCGACGAAGCCGAGCACGCCCGCAGCTCCCGCGGCGAAGCCAGCCAGGCCGGAGAGGACCACGAGGGCCGCGGCGAGGCACAGGCCCATAAAGGCGGTCTCTGCCGCCTTGGCTCCGGCGAATTGGGAGAGGCGGAAGGCGAAATAGTCCATGGGCTTGACGAGGAAGCGGTCGAGGCCGCCGGTACGGATATCGTCGTTGAGATCGTACTCGAAGCCGGTGCGAACGAGGCGCGACACGATGTTGGCGACGACGACGTAGCCGAGCATCTGGGCGTAGGTGAAGCCGAACAAGGTGTCGCCGCCCGCCGAGTCCGCGCCCTTCGCGGCCGCGCCTCCGGCCGTCGGCGCGTAGAGGCAGGTCCAGAGGGCGGTCTGGATTACCACCGGAGCGACCGCCCCGAGGAGCGAGAAGAAGAAATTGATCCGGTACTCGAGGGCCCCGCGAAGGCCCAGCGAGAACGAGGCGAGGTACTTCGACGCGGCCCGCGGACGCGAAGGTTCAGCCATGGTGATCCTCGTGGTAGAGGCGGGCAATGCCCTCCTCGAGGGGCACTTCCTCGATCGTCAGGTCGGCGACCGGAAGCTCGCTCAAGGCGCGCAGCGAAAAATCGCGTACCGTGGCGCGGTCGACGTCGAACGTCGCCTCGAGGCGCTCGCCGCTCGAAGGGCCGTCGGCGGGACGCAGGCCGCCGTACGCCTCCAGCTCGGCGAGCGCGACGGGCGAGGAAAAGATGAGCCTGACGATTTTGCGCTCGGCGAGTGTCGAGTTGACGCCACCCAGCGGCCCGTCGTAGACGATGGCGCCCCGATTGATGAGGACGACCCGCTCGCAGAGCTCCTCGATATCGGAGAGGTAGTGGCTCGTGAGCATCACCGTGGTGCCTGAGCTGCTCGTTGAGGGTCTTCACGAGGGCGCGGATGGCTCGCTGGGACAAGAGGTCGAGGCCGATCGTCGGCTCGTCCAGGAAGAGCACCTCGGGCCGGTGGAGGAGAGCCGCGGTGATCTCCATCTTCATCCTCTCGCCGAGCGAGAGGCGCCTCACCTGAACGCCGAGCAGATCCTTGAGTCCGAAGAGCTCGACGAGTTCGCCCAGCGTCCGCTCGTATTCCGCCCGGCCTATCTCGTAGATCTCCCTGTTCAGATTGAAGGACTCGCGCGCAGGCAGGTCGGGCCAGAGCTGGCTGCGCTGCCCCATGACGATGGAGATCCGCATCCGGAAGTCCTTCTTGCGCAGCCAGGGCACGTGGCCCATCACGAGAGCCTCGCCCGAGCTGGGGTGCATGATGCCGGAGAGCATCTTCAGCGTCGTGGTCTTGCCCGCCCCATTGGGGCCGAGGAAGCCGACCATCTCGCCCTCGCCCACCGAGAACGAGACTCCCCTGACCGCCTCGCGGACGAGCTTCCTGCGTCCGACGAGATTGTGCAGCGAGCCGGAGAGCCCCTCGGCCTTCTCGTAATAGGAGAAATGACGCGTCAGGCCCCGAACTTCGATTATGGCCATGATGAGGACAGAAGCCTAACGCGCCCCGAGAGACGGGGGCAAGAGGTGATCAGTGTTCACTCAAAAGCTCTTGCTGCGACGTATAAGAGCGTAAACCCGTATGCATTGATCAACAATGTCCTGATCCAGTGCGTTCTCACTATCAACTTGAGGTAATGACTTTCCCCGCCTTGGTCGTCCTTGGACAATTTCGCTTGCCATGGTCCCCACATCGCCCCGGTAAGGATGTTTGAAAGCGCGAGAAAAATGAATGCAAGCGCTAAGCCTAACAGCGGGACGCCGGCCGGGTGATACCAGAACAGGGCAATAGAACCGATGAATGATAGACCCACGGGAATGAAGACCCAGAACGGCAATTTTTTCCAATGAACGGATTGAACCTTGGTGAAGGTCTTTGGATCCAGAAGCCTCCACGTTCTAAAGATATCTACCTCATGAGCCCATATCGTACCGACGTTGTAAAATGCGAGTATCAGGTTCGCTAGAAGGAAAAGCGTCTTTGACATTTCGACCTCCTGTTTCGAGCCCTTACGCCCCTGCATCGCCCCCCAGACCGTACTGCTCCATCTTTTCCGCCAGGGTCTTCCGCGTGACGTCGAGCTCGGCGGCCGTCCGCGTCTTGTTGCCGCCGTTGCGCGCGAGGGCCGCCTCGATGAGCCGCCGCTCGTAGCGAGCCGTCACCTCGTCGCGCAGGCCCTTGAGCGTGGTGAAGGCCGAGAGTTCGGGCTCGCTCTCGTCCTCGTCGGCGGGAGGGCACTCGGCGGCCTGGGCGCCGATCTGGCCCTGCGCGATCGCCAGCGTGGCGAGGTCGATCGTCGTGCCTCGGCACAGGAGAACGGCCTGGTTCACCGCGTTCTGCAGCTCGCGGACGTTGCCCGGCCAGTCGTGGCCCGACCAGAGCTCCGCGACTTCCGGGGTCGCCCCCGCGACCGGCCGGTTGTACTTGCTCGCGTACTTCGCGATGAAATAATCCACGAGGAGCGGGATGTCGCCGCGGCGCTCGCGCAGCGGCGGGAGCCTCAGGTTGACGATGTTGATCCGGTAGTACAGGTCGCTGCGAAATTCCCCCCGGCGGATCAGCTCGGGCAAGTCCTTGTTGGTCGCCGCGATGACGCGGATGTCCACGTCGATCCGCTTGGCCCCGCCCACCCTTTCGAAGCTCGAGTCCTCGAGGACCCGCAGGAACTTGGACTGCACCTGCGCCGACATGTCGCCGATCTCGTCGAGGAAAAGCGTGCCGCGATGCGCGAGCTCGAACTTGCCGATCCTCCTCTCGACGGCTCCCGTGAAGGATCCCTTCTCGTGGCCGAAGAGCTCCGACAGGAGGAGGGTTTCCGAAAGGGCGGCGCAGTTGATGCCGATGAAAGGCTTGTCGCGCCGGCTGCCCGTGAAGTGGATATAGCGGGCCATCACTTCCTTGCCCGTGCCGCTCTCGCCCGACAACAGGACGGTCGCCTCGCTGTCCTTGACGCGGTCCGCCAGCTCCATCAGCGCTATATACCGGGCGTCCCGCGTGACGATGTCGTGGGAGTACACGTTGGCTATGAGCTCGCGGCGGAGGTAGGCGTTGTCGCGGCGCAGTCGCGCGAGCTCGATCGAGCGCCTGACCGCCTCGAGGAGGCGCGCGTTGTCGATGGGCTTCAGGATATAGTCCGAGGCGCCGTCCTTCATCGCCCGTACCGCCGACTCGACGCTTCCGTAGCCGGTCACCATGACGACGGAGAGGTCGGGATCGCGCGAGCGCAGCTCGG
>CAWHFT010000087.1:0-23768 GCA_963828175.1 uncultured Spirochaetota bacterium | reverse complement strand
AGCGGCTTCTTCGCTATGGCGATGAAGCACATCATCAACATGTACTACCTTTTCCGGATCGCCGGTCTCAACCAGGTCTGGGAGTACTTCAAGCACGAGTTTCTGGATATGAGGAGCGGCCGTTCCATCGTCGGAGGCTTCCTCTCGTACAAGGTGCGCGGCTATTGGCCGCTCCTCCTCCGCATGTGGCTCGGTTTGGCCTGGCTCTTCGAGGGGATCAACAAGATCGGAGAAGGCTGGCTCGCCTTCGCATCCGGCTCGAAATCCGGCTGGATGTTCTCACCGGCCATAGTCCAGGCCGGGGTGAAAGCCGTTGCTGCGGCGACCAGCGCAGCTACGGCTGCAGTTGGAGCAGCCGCGGCAGCAGCGCCCGCGGCAACCAGCGCCGCTACGGCTGTAGTTGGAGCAGCCGCTGCCGCTGCCCCTGCGGCAACGAGCGCGGCAACGGTAGCAGTCGCGGCCTCGGGCCCGCCGGCGATCGTCTTCCACGACATCTGGGACATGACCAAGCCTATCCTGGACCCGCAGTCAGGCATCGTTCATTGGTTCAAGAGGACCTTCATGGACGGGCTTTTTTCGTACTTGCCTTACCAATATTTCCAAGGTATGGTCGTCGCCGCGGAACTCGCAATTGGACTCATCCTCATAGGCGGGTTCTTCACTTGGTTCGGGGCGGTCGCGAGCATCGCGCTCTGTCTGGTGTTCACTCTCTCGGGGATGTTCGCCTGGAACCAGGCCTGGTTTTTCTTCGCCGCTATCGTGATGATGGGCGGCGCTGGCAGGGCTTTCGGGCTCGACTACTGGTCGGTCCCTCTGTTCAAAAAATGGTGGAATGGCACGAAGTTCGCGCGCCGGAGCCATTTTTACTCCGGCGATCCGACGAAGTGAGCGCGCTAAGGATGCGATGACCGATTTCTGGAGAGACAGCCCGATCCTCGAAGCTCGGCTGGAGCGAGTCGTGGCCGCGATCGACTCGACAATCGATGTTCCCGGATTCCCGCTGAGGGAGGCCGTGTCGGCCGCGGCCGAGCCTAATGGGAAACTCCTGCGGCCCGCCCTCCTCATCATCGGATCGAATTTCGGGCACGCGGCCAACCCTGCTCGTATCGAATCCCTCGCGGCCGCCGTCGAGCTCCTTCATGTAGCCACGCTGGTCCACGATGACATTATCGACGATGCGGACATTCGCCGCGGCAGCCCGAGTCTCCATACGATCCTAGGCGTCAAGAAGGCCGTCCTGGCCGGCGACTGGCTCTTTTCCCGCTGTTTCTCCCTGTCCTCGGAAAGCGCCGAACCCGAGAATGCGCGGGCCCTCTCAAGACTCATAGCGGCAGTTTGCTCGGCCGAGATTTCCCAGGACATGGGGAAGTTCCGGTATTCGGCGAGCGTCCGGGCATATTTGCGGACTATCGCCGGCAAGACGGCCGCGCTCTTCTCGCTCGCCCTCCACGCCGGCGCCTCGGAAGCCAAGGCCGGTCCCAGAATCGAGCAGACCCTTCGCCGCGCGGGCTACGACATCGGGATGGCTTTCCAGGTCATCGACGATATCCTCGATTTCGAATCCGTCGAGACGGTGGCGCGAAAACCGGTGGGAAGGGACATAGCTGAAGGACTCAGCACGCTGCCGCTGATATACGCGCTCAAGGCCGATCGATCGGGGATGGAAGCCATGCTCGATCGCGTCGGGAAAGACAACGATGCGCAGGCCGTGGCCGAAGCGGCCGCTCGGGCGATCGATCTCGGCGGAATCTCGCGCGCGCGGGAGGACGCCCGGCGCTTCACTACCCGCGCAAAAAGGGAAATTGGCCGCCTGCCGCCTTCTTCCGCGCGCGACGATCTTGGCTGCCTGGCCGAGAGGCTTCTTCAAAGGGCGTATTGATCAATCGATTATATCAGGTTTTCAGCTCACTGAGCTTGATTGGTTGGGGTTCCGCGTCGGTTTCGCCCTCATTCTCGCGCAGCTGCTCGAGAAGCTCGCGTCCGCGCTTCGTCAATTTCTGCGGTACCTGGACGAGGAGCTTGAGATAGAGATCGCCGCGCCGGCCGCCCGAGATGGGGACACCTTCCTCGCGGACGCGAAGCATCTTCCCGTATTGCGCGCCCGCCGGAACACTCACCTTGATCCGTTTGCCATCGATAGTATCGAAGGCGACCTCGCCGCCGAGTGCCGCCATCGTCAGGCTGATGGGAATCGCACAATACAGGTCGGCTCCATCGCGCTCGAAATACTCATGGCTCTTCACGTGTATGAAGACGTAAAGATCGCCCGGCGCGCCGCCGTTGGGGCCGGTATCCCCTTGGCCGGGAATCGACACGCGTTTGCCGTCCTCGAAGCCCGGGGGTATCGTCACCTTGATCTTCAGTTTTTTCTTCATCAGGCCCGAGCCCGCACAATCGCGGCAGGGCTTATCTATCACGGACCCCTCGCCCCGACAACTCGGGCAGGTCTGGGCGATCGAAAAGAACCCCGAGCTGCGACGCACTTGGCCCGAGCCTTGACAGGTGGGGCACACGCGCTTGCCCGCTCCGTCTGCACTGCCCGAACCGTGGCAAGTCTTACAGGAGTCGTTCTTCGTATAGGCAATCTCTACGGTCGCCCCGAAAACGGCCTGCTCGAAACTGAGCTCTAGGTCGTAGCGTAGGTTGGCGCCTCTCGTGGCTCGATCGCCGGCCCGGCTCCTGCCGTCCCCGCTTCCGCCTCCGAACAGCGTATCGAATATGTTGGAGAAGCCGCCCCCTCCGCCGAAGCCGCCGAAAATATCCTCGAAATCCTTGAATACCGACGAAAAATCCTGCCCCGAACTGGCGCCACCCATGCCCTCGACTCCCGCGAAGCCGAACTGGTCGTAAGCCTGACGCTTCTGGTCATCGCCAAGCACCTCGTAGGCTTCGGTGGCTTCTTTGAAGCGCTCCTCGGCTGATTTGTCACCGGGGTTCTTGTCAGGATGGTTCTGTATCGCCAGTCGACGATACGCTTTCTTGATATCGTCCTTGTTCGAGTCCTTCCCCACGCCGAGGACTTCGTAGTAGTCGCGCTTGGCCAAATTCAACCCCGGTTGAATGAACTTTCCACTCTCAACTCTTACTTCTTCTCTTCGTCGTCGACGACTCGATAATCAACGTCTTCGGCTCCACCGGCCTTCCCCGAAGCTCCCGCTTCGGGCCCCGGCGCCGGGCCGGGTCCGCCGTCCGCTCCCGGAGCCGAGCCTGGCGAAGCGTTCTTGTAGATCTCTTCGGCGAGCTTATAGGACGCCTGCTTCAAGGCCTCGGTCCTGGATTTCATCGCCTCGACGTCCTGGCCGTCCAAGGTTTTCTTGAGCTCGGCCGCGGCCGCTTCGATAGCCGCCCTGTCTTCAGCGCTCACCTTATCCCCGTAATCCTTGAGAGACTTCTCGGTGGTGTAGAGCAGGCCGTCGGCCTCGTTTCGAGCGTCGGCGCGCTCGCGCTCGCGTTTGTCCTCCGCGGCATGTGCCTCGGCTTCCTTGACCATCTTATCTATCTGCTCGTCGTTAAGGCCGCTCGAGGCCTCAATGCGAATTTTCTGCTCTTTACCCGTGCCCAGATCCTTGGCCGAGACGTGGACAATACCGTTGGCGTCGATGTCGAAGGTGACCTCGACCTGAGGCACGCCACGCGGCGCGGGCGGGATGCCGACGAGGTCGAATCTGCCGAGCGTACGGTTCTGGCCGGCCATTTCGCGTTCGCCCTGCAGTACGTGGATTGAGACTGCGGTTTGGCCATCAGCTGCCGTCGAGAAGATCTGACTCTTGCGGCAGGGTATTGTCGTGTTGCGCGTGATGAGGCGGGTGAAGACGCCGCCGAGGGTCTCGATGCCGAGCGAGAGTGGCGTGACATCGAGGAGAAGGACGTCCTTGACCTCGCCGCCGAGAATGCCGCCCTGGATCGCAGCGCCGACGGCGACGGCTTCGTCTGGATTGACTCCCTTCGATGGCTCTTTGCCGAAGAGCTCGCGGACGATGGTTTGCACTTTAGGGATCCGTGTTGAGCCGCCGACGAGAATTACCTCGTCTATCTGCGCGGCAGTGAGGCCTGCGTCGGCTAGAGCCTTTGTGCACGGACTCTTGGAGCGGTCGAGTAGGTCATCGATCATGCGTTCGAAAGCCGAGCGCGAAAGCGTCTTCTGAAGGTGTTTGGGACCCGAGGCATCAGCGGTGATGAAAGGCAGGTTAATCTCGGCCTGCTGAACGTTGGAGAGCTCGATCTTGGCCTTCTCGGACGCCTCTTTCAGCCGCTGGAGCGCCATACGATCCTGAGAGAGGTCGATGCCGGTGTCCTTTTTGAACTCGTCGACGAGCCATTGCATGACGCGGCGGTCGAAATCGTCGCCTCCCAAGTGAGTGTCGCCGTTGGTGGACTTGACCTCGAATACTCCCTCGCCGAGCTCGAGGATTGATACGTCGAAGGTACCACCGCCCAGGTCGTACACGGCGATGGTCTTTTCCTTCTTTTGGTCCTTGTTGTAACCGAAGGCGAGAGAAGCCGCGGTGGGCTCGTTGATAATGCGCTTAACCTCGAGGCCGGCGATCTTGCCCGCGTCCTTCGTGGCTTGCCGCTGCGCGTCGTTGAAATAAGCCGGAACCGTGATCACGGCCTCGGTGACAGTCTCCCCGAGGTAGTCCTCGGCGGTTTTCCTCATCTTCTGCAGGATGAAGGCCGAGACTTCCTGGGGGCTGTAGCCCTTCCCGGAAATATCGACGCGAACATCGGAACCGTTGTCGATGACGTGGTAGGGAACGAGCTTGCATTCTTCCACTACCTCCTGATACCGCCGGCCCATGAAGCGTTTGATGGAGTAGACGGTGTTCTCGGGGTTGGTGATCATCTGATTCTTCGCGGGCTGCCCGACCACACGTTCGCCCTTGGGAGTAAACCCGACGATCGAGGGAGTCGTGCGCTGGCCCTCGGAGTTGGCGATGACGATGGGCTCCCCACCTTCCATCACCGCCACGCAGGAATTCGTGGTTCCGAGATCGATCCCGATTATTCTTCCCATACTTTCCGCTCCTTCCTAATTCGCGTTTAAATCGGCGCCGGCGGCGTCAGGCTGGGCATCGGTGTCCGGCCTGCGCGGGGCAGGCATTCGAACCCTGACCTTGGCGGTCCTGAGTATCCTATCATGGAGGCCATAGCCAGGGAGGAACTCCTCCGCCACTACTGCTTCCTCCCCGTCCTCCGGGCCTCCCTGGACCATCGCGACTGCCTCGTGATGATTGGGATCGAAAGGCCTGCCCACCGACTCGAAGCGGGATAGGCCGTATTTCGACTCGAGAACCGAGCCGAGCTGGCGCTTTATCAAGAGGACGCCGTCGTGGAGCACCATGTAGTCTTTCTGCACTTCGGCGCTGGCGATGGCGCGGTCGAAATCATCGAGAATGGGGATGAGATCCCCGAGGAGATTCGAGACCGCGAATCGTTGGCCATCCTCTTTTTCCCTGGCCATACGCTTGCGAAAGTTGACGTCGTCCGCGAGCTTGCGAAGGTATTTATCGTTAACGGACGCAAGTTCTTCCCTGAGCTCGGCGAGCTCGGTCTCGAGAACTGAAATCTTTGCTGAATAGAGCTCCTCAGGCGATGCCATGCCCAAGGGCTGGGTGCCAACTGCCGCGCCCTCTGGCCCGCCTTGACCTGCCGATTCCGCGGAAGGCACAGAAGACTCAGGAACCTCTTCCTCGGGTTTGTCTTGAGTCTCCTGTTGCTTGATCGACATCTTTCCACCTAAATCGGGGCTCGGTTGGCCCGCTAGAAGTATCAATAAAGTAATAACTATTAAGCGAAGACGTCAATACGAATTCCCTTAAACCAACTCGGATTCTATTATTATTTAAAGCATTTTAAGGCATTCGGCATGATTATTGCTATTTGATTTCGGTTATAATGGTCCCATCCCTAGCTTGACAATCGGGGCATAGGGCTTAAATTTCAGATACGGAGGCAAGGGTGCAGCTTCAGAAGCCCGCGCTCATCGCGGAACAGCGCCAAAAACTCAGCCCTCAGATGATTCAATCTATAAAATTGATGGCGATGCCGCTTCAGGAGCTAAAGGATCAGATCCAGGAAGAAATCGAGTCGAACCCCGCCCTCGAGGTCGTTTCCGACACTTCCACTCTTTCGCTCGAGAGCTTCCCCGAAAGCGAACCGCGAGAAGGCGAGGACTCTTCTCCTTTCGAAAACAGCTCGGATCCCGGCTTTTACGCGCATTCGGGCTCGGACGACGATTCGAAGAGAATGTTCATCGAGGGCGCGATTGCCAGGCCCGAGACACTGCAGGATCATCTTCTCTGGCAGCTGCGGCTTCAGCGAATCAGAGAGAGCCAACGGGCAATCGGCGAGGCCCTGATTCAGAACCTCAACGACGATGGCTTCCATAAAGAGGATCCGTATTCACTGTTCCAGAAGACGCCCTTGGGGGAGATCGACGAGGCGATGGCCCTCGTGCGCGGCTTCGAGCCCGCTGGGACCTGCTGCACCGACTTCCGCGAGAGCCTTCTCGTCCAGGCCGCTCTGTCCGGCGAAGCTCCCGAAGCGGCGATCGCCATCCTCCGCGAGCATGTCGAACTGCTCGAAAAAGGCAAGCACGCAGAAATACAAAAGAGACTGAAGCTGTCCGAAGGGGAGTTGCAGGAGGCCCTCGGATTCATCAAGGCTCTCGCGCCCTTCCCGGGGCGGGCTTATTCCACCGAAGAGCCCCGTTACGTCCTGCCCGACCTCATGGTCAAGCTGAAGGACGGGGACTTTGTGATTGTCCTCAACGACGAAGAGATACCAGTACTTGGCATCGATCCATTTTTCGACAGCTTCGCCGAAAGGCGGAATGCAGCGCGCGGGTCGACACCTACCGAGGCCCCCTCCCGCCCCGTGGACAGGGCGACAAGCGCCTACGTTCGCGACAACATCAAGCAGGCCAAGTTCTTCATTCGCTCGATCCACCAGCGCAACCAGACCCTCCTCAAAGTCGCGCGCGCTGTAGTCGAGTTCCAACGGGCCTTCTTCGCTGAGGGCCCCAAGCGGCTCGCACCCCTAACCCTCAAGGACGTCGCAGACGAGGTCGGCGTGCACGAGACCACTGTTTCGCGCATCGCGAACAGAAAGTACATGCAGACCGATTGGGGCATTTTCGAATTGCGCTATTTCTTCACGAATTCCATCTCGGGCGCCGGATCGCGAGGCTCGAGCTTCTCCAAGGAAGGCGTGAAGCAGGTAATAAAGGAAATAATCGAGGCCGAGGACTCGATCCTCTCCGACCGCGACATCACCGAGGTGCTCGCCCGCAAGGGCATCAAGCTCGCTCGTCGCACGGTCGCCAAGTACCGCGGCGAGCTCGACTTCGGGTCATCCTTCGGGAGGAAGCGAGTCTAGAACGAGAAGCATACTTAAGGAGGCTCGAATGACTGTCGATGTCCGGTGCGTGCATTTCGAACTGAGCGAGACCAGCAGAGCTTACCTCGACGGCAAGCTAGAGAGGATCGGGTACGCGAAGGACATGATCGTCGACCTTATCGTCGTCATCACAAAAGATAAGGATTTCAAGCTCGAGGCAACGGTGAATTTTCGTTGGGGCCTCCAAGCCCATGTGGAGGAGCGGGATTTTGACGTGAATCCCGGCATAGATAAGCTCGTTGACAAGCTCGAGCAGAAAATCGCGAAAGAGAAGGAGAAGGTGCAAGAGCGTAAATAAACCGCAGAAGCGCGCGGTTGCTCTGGCCGGCCCGGTTCGTCATTGCGCCCCGTCGCGTGCGCATCATTGCGCATGCGACGCTTCCGTAGTAGACTCGCATCGTGTCGTCCGACGAGAAGAAATTCACTGTACTCGACCTCCTCGATCTGGATTTGAAGGAGCAAAACGCCCTCGATCTCCGCTGCATCGGGGGCCGCAAAGGCCTGTCCCGCGAGATAACGACGCCCGACTTGAATCGGCCGGGCCTCGCGCTTTCGGGGTATTACGAATCCTTCGCGTGGAACCGCCTGCAGATCTTCGGCCGCGGTGAAAACGCCTACCTCAAGATGCTCGACGAGGCCGACCGGACTGATAACCTCCAAAAGCTCTTCGCTTATCCGATGCCCTGCTGTATCTTTACGCACAACCTCTCGCCCGGCAAATCCTTCTTCGCGGCGGCGGAAGCAGCGGATTGCCCGGTGCTTCAGACGGACCTCACGTCCAGCGAGTTCTCCAGCCGGGTCATCCGAGTAGTCTCGGACATCTTTGCCCCGCGCACATCCATCCATGGAGTCCTCGTCGAAGTGTACGGCATTGGCATCCTCCTAATCGGCGACTCAGGGGTAGGGAAAAGCGAGACGGCCCTCGAGCTTATCGAACGCGGTCACCGGCTTGTGGCCGACGACGTCGTCGAGATCCGCTGCGTCAACGGGGCAAACCTCATTGGCCAGGGCGCGAACAAAGTCATCGGCCACCACATGGAGATACGAGGCCTCGGCATAATAAACGTGACGCATCTGTTCGGCGTGGGTGCAATCCGGGACACCAAGCAGATCCAGCTCGTGTGCGGCCTCGAGGAGTGGGATTCAAATAAGGTATATGACCGCATCGGCACCGAGGAGATGACTACAGAAATACTCGGAATCAGGGTCGCCAAGCTGGAAATCCCGGTGAAGCCGGGACGCAACATCCCCATCATCATCGAGACCGCCGCCATGAACGAGCGCTTGAAGAAAATGGGTTATCATTCGGCCAAGGAGTTCAACCAAAACGTACTGCGCTGGCTAGAGAGCGAGAACGCGCGGGCCTTGTATTTCAATAGGGATGATTATCTTTAGCGGCTCCGCGGGGAGCCTCGGCTTCCTGCCGGCCCGCCGCGACTCGAGGAAGCATCGATGACCGAGGTGATGGTAAGCATCAAGAACAGGGCTGGCATCCACGCGCGACCTGCTGCGCTCATCGTTCAGACGGCGAGCAAATTCTCCGCGAGCATCTGGCTCGAAAAAGGCTCGGATCGGATAAACGCCAAATCGATAATGGGGATAATAACGCTCGGCGCTAGTTTTGGCACGCCCCTGCGAATACTCGCAGAAGGCAAGGACGAAGAAGTCGCAGCCGCCGCCATACAAGCCCTCTTCGAGGCGCGCTTCGAAGAGGATTAGCCCGGCCCCGAGGAATAGCTATGGCCGGCCCCCTCGCACCGCGCAGACGCTCACTCCCTGAGCTCCTTTCGGTTCTGATCGTCTACGGGCTAATAGCTCTTGGTGCCTATGCCTTCGCTGCCTCAGTGCTATCGGGCGCTCCTTCCTTCCCCGATCTCTACGAACGGCTGCCCGTCGCTCTCCTAGCGGTGCTCCCTGCCGCCCTCATCGCGCTCTTCGTCATCAGGATACGCGGCCTCGCGATAGATCTTCGTACCAGGAGATATGGCTCTCGGCTCAGGCTGCGCCTGATGGGCCTGTTCTTCCTCGCTGTCGCCGCTGCGTCCTTGCCGCAAGGGCTTTTCCTCCTTCGGCTCGCCTACACGTCGCAAGCCTCCTCATCGTCGTCCGAGCTGCGCCAGGCCTTGTCCGAGGGGCAGGCTCTGGCGCTCGCCTGGTATGACGAGGAACTCGGACGCATCGAGCGTGCCGCCGCCGGACTGGCCGAGGGACAGCCACCTGCGCAGGCCGCCTTGATGCTTGCGAGCCTCCAGGCTCATGATCCCCGAATGGAGTCTCTCGAGCTCTTCGCTGGCGATCGAAGCCGCGACTTCGCGGGACCATCCTCGGCGCGGCTTCCCGCGCCTCCAACTCCTCCCGCTCCAGGCTCCGGAGGGCACCTGCTCGCGTCCTCTTCCTCGGGGGAAACCAATCTCGTCCGGTACGCAATGCCGCTCGGCGGCTCCGGCAAGGACGCGTCCTTCGCCGTCCTCAGCCTCCGAATGCCCGAGGGACTCGACATCGCGGCGGCATCGCTCGGGAAGGCCGATCGGACCGCGGCCTTCCTCGCGCCATTCTCGGTCAAGTGGGCGGGCCTCCTCGCACTCCTATATTGCTTCCTCGTGCTACCGCTGCTCCTCCTAGCGGCCCTTTTGGGCGGCGCGGCGGCCGACCTCGTCGCGGAGCCCCTCGTGAGCCTCGAGGAAGCGACCCGCCGGGTCGCTGCCGGTGACTTCGGCGTTAGGCTGATCGTTAAGCCTGGAGACGAGACTGGGCGGCTTGTCGCCTCTTTCAATAGGATGCTCGGCGAGATCGAGCGCTCCCGGTCGGACGAGCTCAGAAAAGAGAAGATAGACGCTTGGCATGATATCGCGCAACGTCTGGCGCACGAGCTCAAGAACCCGTTGACGCCGATTCGCCTAGCGGCCGAGCGCGTGCTCAGGCGGTGGAAGTCGGATCCGGCCCTCGCCGCGCCGATCATCGAGGGATCAATGCTTGCGATCGTAAAGGAAGTCGAAGGTATGGACGCCCTATTAAGCGATTTCCGCGCCTTCGCGTCGCTACCGGAGCCTCAGCGGGATTGGGTCGAGCTCACCGGTCTCGTAGCCGACTCTATCGCATTGTTCGCAGCTTCGTACCCGGAGGTTCGCTTCAGACTCGACGGACTTCCGGCGGGCATCACCCTCCGCGTCGATCGAGCTGCGATGAAGCGGGCGTTCGGCAACCTGCTGGGCAACGCGATCGACGCGATGGACGGCCGGGGCAAGATCGAGATCGCGGCCGACCTTGTTAAGGCCGCCGATTCACGCTATTGTAGGCTCAAGATCCGGGATACGGGGCGAGGCATTCCCTCTTCGCTGGGAGAGAAGGTCTTCATGCCTTACTTCACGACCAAGAGCGCAGGCACGGGACTTGGCCTGTCGATCGTCGAGCGCATCGTCGCCGAGCATGGCGGCGCGATTCGATTCGAGTCCGAGGACGGGGCAGGTACTACGTTTTACCTCGACCTCCCGCTGGATCGATGACACCGAGAGCTTCGAGGTATGGACCCGCAGACAGAAATCAGGGGGCGAGATGGCGACCATCCTCGTGATCGACGACGAGCCCGGTATCCGATCGACGGTCCGGGACATTCTCGAGGACGAGGGCCATTCGGTCATCGTCGCCGAGGACGCCGTCGTCGGCTTGGAGGAGCTGGACGCGCACCGTCCCGACCTTGCGGTCCTCGACATCTGGCTTCCTCGGATGGGCGGCCTCGACGCGCTCGCGGAGATGAAAAAGCGCAGGCCCGAAATGGAGGTCTTGGTCGTCTCGGGCCACGGGACGATAGACATGGCCGTCCGCGCCCTCAAGCTCGGAGCCTTCGATTTCATCGAAAAGCCGCTATCCATGGACCGGCTCCTCACCGCCGCGCGAAATGCTCTCGAGATCGGGGAGCTTAGGCGGGAGAACCGTGACTTGAAGCGCGCCGCCTCCACCGTGATGGACGCGGAACCCCTCATCGGAGCTTCGGCCGTCATGGCCGAGGTCCGGGCGCTCATAGATCAGGCCGCGCCGAGCGACGCTCGCATCCTCATCACCGGAGAAAACGGCACGGGCAAGGAACTCGTCGCTCGGTCCGTACACTCGAAAGGCAAAAGATCTAAAAGGCCGTTCATCGAAGTCAATTGCGCCGCAATTCCCGATACGCTGCTCGAGAGCGAGCTTTTCGGACACGAGAAGGGAGCCTTCACCGACGCGGTGACGCGTCGAGCAGGCCGGTTCGAGGCAGCGGATGGTGGTACCCTATTCCTGGACGAAGTCGCCGACCTCTCGCTTCCGGCCCAGGCCAAAGTGCTTCGAGTCCTCCAAGAAATGCGTTTCGAGCGCCTCGGCGGAGAAAAGACCATCTCCGTCGACGTCAGAGTGGTTGCTGCCACCAATAAGGATATCCGCGCCGAGATCGCCGCCGGACGATTCAGGGAAGACCTCTATTTCCGCCTCGCCGTCGTGCCTATACATATGCCGTCCCTCCGAGAGCGCCGCGAAGACCTGCCCGATCTGTGCCGTCACTTCCTTGCGAAGGCCGCCTCCGCCGGCGCACCTGAACGGGAAATTTCCCCCGAGGGCTATGCACTCCTTTCCGCGCGAACCTGGCCGGGCAACGTCAGGGAGCTCGCCAACTTCATAGAGAGGCTGGCGGTGATGAGCGACGAAAGAATGGTCTCTCCGGAGACCGTACAGCGCGTCTTGAGCGAGGGGACGCGGGAAAAGCCCAAGCCGCTCGTCGCACGCCGCTACGGCTCCCTGCCGCTGGCCGAAGCGAAAGAACTCTTCGAACGAGACTACCTTGCGGAAAAACTCAGGGAGTGCGACTATAATGTCGTGAGGGCCGCCGATGCATCGGGGATTCATCCCAGCGGCCTTCATGCCAAAATCAAGAAACTCGGGATAGAACAGGAAAGATGAAGACGCTTACGGCCCGCCAACAGGAAGTGCTCGACTTCATCTCTTCGTACTTGGATAGCCACGCATACCCTCCGACCATCCGTGAGATCGCCGAGAGCTTCTCGATCTCCGTTAAGGGCGCCTACGACCACGTCAAGGCCCTCGAGAAGAAGGGGTTCTTGAGGCTCGGCGAAAACCGCTCGCGGGCCCTCGAGCTCCTGCGACGCGACAAGCCCGAGCGCTCCGTCGAGCTGCCCCTCCTCGGCAACGTAGCCGCGGGCAGGCCGATATCCGCTGACGAGAACTACTCGGGAGTGGTCCACGTACCCGCGGACATGATCCGAGCCGCCGCCTGCTTTGCTTTGTCGGTACGCGGCGACAGCATGAAGGACATCGGCATCTTCCACGGGGACATTGCCGTCATCGAGCAGCGGCAAACCGCCGACAACGGCGAGATCGTGGTCGCGATGATCGACGACGCGGTCACCCTCAAGCGCTTTTTTCGCGAGAACAACCGAGTGAAGCTGATGGCCGAGAATAGCGCCTACGCGCCTATCTACACGCAGGATGTGCGGATACTCGGCCGCCTCCGCGGAATCATCCGGAAGTATTAGCGGCTCGCATGAAAATCGAGAGCGCCTACCTACTGGCCGGCCCCGAGACCGGCAAGCGAGCCGACTTCGCGGCAGAGCTCCGCGCTGCCATATCCGCCGCCGACGGCTCCCCTCCCGAAGAGCATCGGGCGTACGCAGCCGAGACCGGAATCGGCGAAATCCTAGGACTATTGCGCAACGGCTCCCTCTTCTCCACGCGGAGGATCGTCGAGTACCGCGGAGCCGAGCTCATCAAGGGCAAAGAGGACATCGGCGCCCTCGCAGCCTACCTGGCCGCGCCCGCCCCCGACGCCATCCTCCTCCTCGTGACTGAGTCCTTCTTCGCCGAGAAGGGGCTCGAGGAAGCGGTCGGCAAAGATCGTAAGCGGACCTTCTTCGAGATGTTCGAGAGCGAAAAGCCTCGCTGGATCGAGAAAAGGCTTCGCGAGCTCGGCCTGGAGATCGACGAGAATGGAGTCGAAGCCCTACTCGAGCTCGTTGAGAACGAATCGAGCGCCCTCGATACAGCCTGTAACCGCCTCGCGATAGTCTTTCCCCGAGGGTCGACGCTCGGAGAGGACGACATTGAGGCGGCGATCGCGCGCAACCGGCAAGAAGACGCCTTTAGCCTCTTCGAGCGACTCTCGACCGGCGGTCTCGAGGAAGCCCTTGAAACACTGGACGCCGTCCTAGCAGACCGCAAAGGCGATGCGGTGCAGAATCCTCTCGGCGCTAGCGTGGAGCTTCCGACGGCTCCGGCGCCTCCACGCGCTCCTAGAGGAAGGCGAGGGCTTCGAGTCCGCCTGCGCGAAGCTGCAGATGAGGAGCAAGGCTCTGCAGCGGCAGAGTGCCGCGGCCGTGCGGCGCTTTCCTCGCATCATCTGCGAGAGGATAATCCTCCTCGCTTCGACCTTCGACTCCAAAGCGAGAACCATGGGGGCCGGTTACGAGCAAACCCTGCTCCAGCTGTTCGTTTACGGCGCCATGGTCAAGAAAGGCGAGCTTGCGTTGAGCTTCGAAGATCGTCCGGGTTAGATGGACATCTCGGCCACGACGACCTCGCTAGGTCCGAGGTCGAAGGCCTGCGGCAATGCCTCGTCGGCCCGCCTCGCGCTACCGAGCAGAACCCGTGCCGATCCGCCCGTGGCCACGGCCGCGCGGCGCCTCCCCGATGCAAAGTTGAGGAGGACGACCGACCGGGCGCCGCCGGAAACGGCGCGTTCATAAGCGAGGACATCCGGACCCGCGTCCAGGAAGAGATATTTCCCCCTCCCGGAGCTCGGGCCTCGCTCGGCGCAGGGCGATGAGCGACTTATACCAGGACAGCAGCGACTTGGCGTCTAACTCCTGCGCGGCGACGTTGAGCACTCGATAATCGCGATTGATGGGAAGCCAGGGCTTGCCACGAGAGAAACCCGCATTCTCGGCTGCGTTCCATTGCATCGGTGTGCGCTCGGGGTCACGGCCGAGGGGATGCCGAGGGGCCACGTCGCCACCCCGAGCGGATCGCGCAAAGCGACACGGGGGATGCGCTCGCAGGTCATGCCCAGCTCCTCGCCGTAGTAGAGAAAAGGAGTTCCGCGAATCGTGAGCAGCATGGCCGCGGCGACCCGAGCGCGCGCCTCAGTCGCAGCGCCTGCTCGATAGCGCCAGGCATGCCGCGGCTGATCGTGGTTGCTCAGGGTGAAGTTGGGCCATGCGCCTTCGGGCAGGGCAGCGTACCAGCGCTCGGCGGATTCGCGGAAGGACTTCGCGCCCCAGCTCCGAAAGAGAAACTCGAAATTGAAGGCCATGTGGAGCTCGTCGCCCTTCTCGCCGTGACAGGAAGCAGCGAGAGCGGTGTTCTGGCCGTGAGTCTCGCCGATGAGTACTCGGTCCCCCGCTGCGTCGGCCGCCGCGCGCATTTCTCGAAATATCCCGTGGACCTCGGGTTGATTACGGTCGTAAACGTGCCTTTGGAAGAAGTCCGGATTGGCCCTGAAGGAGAAGGGATTGGACCGGAGCCGCGAGTCTTTAAGGTAGCCGGTAGCGACGTCGAGGCGAAAACCGTCGACTCCAATCCCATACCAAAATCGCATAACGTCATATATGGCCGCGCGCAACTCTTCGTTGCGCCAGTCGAACTCGGGCTGGTACCTCGTGAACGTTCCTAGATAGCGCTCGCCGGTGGCTGGATTGGGATGCCAGGCCGTTCCAAGCTCGAAGATGGCCTTCCAGTTGTTGGGCGGCCGTCCGGTGTCGGGTACCCAAAGGTACCATCCGTGCTTGGGCGAACTTTTCGAGGATCGCGCCTCGACGAACCACGGATGCTCGTCGGAGCTGTGGTTCGCAACCAGATCGAGGACGATCCTTATCCCCCGTCCCTTCGCGTCGGAGATGAGAGCCTTGAGGTCGTCCAACGTCCCGAACATGGGGTCCACGTCGCGGTAATCGGAGACATCGTAGCCGAAGTCCTTCATGGGGCTTTTGAAAAAAGGCGAGATCCAGAGCGCGTCGACGCCCAGGCTTTCGAGATAGTCGAGCTTGCCCCGTATCCCGGCGAGGTCGCCTATCCCGTCTCCGTCTGAATCCGCGAAGCTCCTCGGATATATTTGGTAGAAGACCGCATCTTCCCACCACCGTCTCTTCGAAGGAACGCTCACGGGTTCACCTCCTCGTCCTGCGATCGCGAGACGATTTCTATCGTCGCCTCCCGCGCGGCCCGCGCCTGGCAGGCCAAGCGGAAACCCTCGGCCCTTCCCCCCGCAGCCAGGCGATCTGCCTCCGCGGGAAGGACCGGGGAAAGCCCAGCCTCGCCGGACAGCACCTTGACGGCGCAGGTCCCGCAAAGGGCCCTGCCGCCGCAATCGTGCCGAATCCCGACGCCGGCGCCGAGCAGGGAATTGAGAATCGACACTGCGGGGCTAACGTCCAGTTCTGCCGGAAGGCCGTCGCTTCCCTTCCTGTTCGCGACTCTGATGCGTGCCATGTCCGCCTAATCCGCGGCGGTCACGCGATTGCGCCCGGTTTGCTTGGAGGCATAGAGCGCGTGGTCGGCCCGGTCGATGAGCGCCTTCCCCGAGAGGTCCCGCGAGGGGTCGTATTGGGCGACGCCGAGCGAGACCGTGACTGCGAGGCTCTTGTCTTCGTAGGTAGTCGGCGTCGATTCGACGCTGGCCCTCACCCTCTCGGCCGCTTGGAAAGCGTGGTCGATGTCCGCGTCGTTGAGCAGAAGGCAGAATTCCTCTCCTCCGTAGCGCGCCGCGAGGTCGTCGCCGCGCACGCCCGACTGGATGACGCGGGCGACCTGCTTGAGCACAGCGTCTCCGCAGGAGTGCCCATGGGTATCGTTGAATTTCTTGAAGAAATCTATATCGATCATGACTACCGATAGGGGCTTCGACGAGGACGTGCACTCGGCCATGCGCTCGAGCAGGACGGTGTAGAAATAGTGCTTCATCTTGAGCCGAGTCATCATGTCGGTAGTGGTCATCTCGAAGAGGAAGGCGTTATTGATGGCGACCGCGGCCAGCCCGGCGAGGTTCAGCGCATACTCGCGCTCGTAAACGTCAAAGCCCTCGTCGCCGATCTTCTCGCCCATGACCAGGAGACCGTTGACCGAACCCTTCGCCTTGAGCGGGACGATGAGGCTCGGGCCGAGTGAGGCAATGCCCTCGAAGCCGGCGAAGGACCCGATGCGCTGGCGCAGGTCCTCGAGCGTGTAGCAGCCGTATTGACGCGTAAAGAGCTTGATGACGGGATTGTCTTCGGCTATCGAATAGTCCACCCCGTGCTCGATCTCGAAACCCTTATAGTTGCGGTGCAAGCTGAAGCGCGTGGAGTCCAGGCTCTTCTTGGCGAAGATCCCGGCCTTGAGCACCTTCATTTGTCCCATCACGTTGAACAGGATCGAATCGATGAGAATATGGTAATCGAGCATGGAATTGAGGCTCTTCGACACTTCGAGCAACTGGCGCAAGTCGAAGAGCTGCTTTTCGTATTCCTGGCGGAGGGCTTCCAGTTCGGATGCGTCAACCATTTTTCTCTGGCCTCCAAGGGAGCCGACTTATTGAATTATAGACGCGTGGCGCAGGTATGCCAACGGTTCAATTGGCATCGCGGGCAGCTTGCACTCCGTTCTCGAATAGCTCCACCCCGGGAAGATCCCGAACGGCCCGCCTTCGGCCCGGATGGTTCTCGCGGATCAGAAAAGCTTCCGGATGCGGCATAAGGCCGAGCACGCGGCCGCTCGGGTCGCAAATGCCGGCTATCGCTCGCTCGGAGCCGTTCGGGCCGGCGCCGCGGTACCGGACCGCGACGAGGCCTTCGGACTCGAGTGCGCTCAAGGCCGGCTCGTCCCGCGCGATGAACCGGCCTTCGCCGTGCCGTATGGGTAGAAGGCGTTCGCTCATGCCTTTCGTCCAGACGCACCGGCTGCCTTCCTCGAAGGCCACGGGATACCAGCCATCGATGAAGCGTCCGCCCTCGTTCTGGATGAGGGAGGCCTCGCGGCCCCAATGCCCATCTCGGTTAGGCAGTATCCCCATGCGCACGAGGGCCTGGAAGCCGTTGCATACGCCCAGGGCAAGGCCGCCGTCGGCGATGAACCGCTCCAACGCAAGCCGGAGCGTCCTGCGGCAGAGCAAGGCGACGACTTGCCCCGAGCCGAGGTGGTCGCCGAAGGAGAAGCCGCCGGGGAATGCGAGTATTCGCGCCCCGTCGAGGCGCGCGGGATCAGCCACGAGATCGGCGACGTGCAGCCTCTCGGGGTTCGCACCGGCGAGTCTCAGCGCCTCGGCGAGCTCGGCGTCTGCGTTGAATCCATACCCGGCGAGGACAATAGCCTTGGGTTCCACTGTCGTCCCTCTCATGCGATCGGCGTTTTATAGGCTCGCTCGAGCTCGTCGAGTCCTGCATCGAGTATTTTTTCGTCGCCCAGCGAAACCTTGAGCCGCGGCTCGGGGGTCGTCGCGCCGATCAGCGCGGCGGGCAGGCCAACCATGCTCCGCTCGAAGCGCTCGCGATCCTCGGGCCGGATCGAAATGAGGAATCTCCCGGTGTCCTCCGCGAATAGGAGCGCCGCCGATTCGGGATACGGCGAGAACGCACCCGGGCTTTCGCTGAAATACGAGCCGCCTTTCCAGCGGCGTGGCATTCCATCCAGGCGCAGTTGCGCCCCTAAACGGCCGCCCAGGCAGGATTCGGCGAGCGCAACGGCGAGACCGCCATCGGAGAGGTCGTGGCAGGAGCGCACGACGCGGCCGCTGATTGCGCGCGCGACGGCCTTGTAGACAGGCAGGTGCTCCGCGGGGTCCTGCACCGGACAGGGCCCGAGGAGCCGGTCGCTCGGTGGCGCGCGGCCGCCGGGCGCCTCGAGGGCGCGCTCGAGCACCGACGCGCCCAGGCATCGTCCTGTCTCGCCGACCAGATAGATGAGGTCGCCGGCCTCCAGGAAATCCGTCGAGCTCGCCTTGCGGACATCGTCGATGATGCCGACTAGCGTGACGAGCAGGGTGGGCGTGACCGAAATGCGCTTGCCGCCGGCCGTTGCGTCGTTCTTCATCGAGTCCTTGCCCGAGACCAAAGGCAGGCCGTAGGCGAGGCAAGCCTCGCGAAGGGCCTCGCAGGCTCGGACCAGCTGAGCCATCTTGTGTGAGCCGTCGGGATTGGCCGGCGACTCGACGGGATCGGGCCAGCAGAAGTTATCGAGCGCCACGGCCCTATCGGGATCGCCGCCGAGCGCGATATGGGCGCGATAGGCCTCGTCCACTGCGCCGAGGGCCATGGCGCGCGCGTCACGGGACGAAAGCCTCGGGCTGATTCCGTGAGTAACGGTCAGGCCCTGCCACGAATCATAAAGCGGCTTGATTACGCCTCCATCGCTCGGCGCATCTCTGTGGAGGCCGGTGAAAGGCTTCTCTATCGAGATGGCTTTCACCTCGTGGTCGTACTGCCTGACCAAAGTTTCTTTGGAGGCTACATCGGGGTCGGAGAGAACCCCGAGGAGAGCGGCAGTCCAATCCTTTCGATCCGCCAGAGGCGCCGAAGCGATGGAAGGAGGTGCCCATCGCGCGGAAAGACGCATCGTCGGAAGCCCGCGATGGAGGAACTCCATGTCGACGAGGCAGACCGTCTTTCCGCGATAGGTCGCCTCGACATTGCCCGAGGCCGTGAATTCGCCGACGACGCTCGCCTCGACGCCCCTCCGCGAAGCGAGGTCGAGGAGAGCGGGGAGGGACTTGCGCGGAACCGCGAGGCTCATCCTCTCCTGGCTCTCCGAGACGAGGATTTCCCAGGGCGAAAGGCCGGGGTACTTGAGGGGGCATTCGCCGAGATCGATCCGGACGCCGCCAGAGGACTCCGCCATCTCGCAAAGACTGGACGAGAGCCCTCCGGCTCCATTGTCCGTGATGCCCGAGTAGTGCCCGGCGTCGCGCGCCTCCATCAGGAAATCGCTCATGCGTTTTTGCGTTATCGGATCGCCTATCTGCACCGCGGAGGAGGGGCTCGCCTCATCCAACGCGAGGCTCGAGAAAGTAGCGCCGTGTATGCCGTCCTTCCCGATCCTTCCGCCGACCATGACGGCGAGCATCCCCGGCCGAACCGATTTTTCCCAAGAGGGCAAGCCCCGGACTTTCATCGGCATGATGCCGCCGGTGCCGCAGAACACGAGAGGCTTGCCCATGTAGCTTTCGTCGAAGACGAAGGCGCCCGCGACGACGGGTATGCCCGACTGGTTTCCGCCGTCGACGATGCCTTTGTGAACGCCGGCGAGCAGCTCGCGCGGCACGATGAGTCCTTCGGGAACCTCCTCGTCGGGGATCGAGGGCGGCCCGAAGCAGAGCACGTCGGTATTGAAAAGGGGAGCAGCGCCAATTCCGGTGCCGAGGATGTCGCGGTTAACGCCGACGATGCCGGTAATAGCCCCGCCGTACGGATCGAGGGCGGAGGGGGAATTATGGGTTTCCGCCTTTACGCAGACGGCATTGGCCTCGTCGAAAGCGAACACGCCCGCATTGTCCGTAAATACCGAGAGCAGGTCGGGGCGAGAAGGGGCGAGATCCTCGGTCGTCGAGCGGATATAGGTCTTGAAGAGCGAGGATATCCGGCGCACCGGTGCGTCTCTTTCGGAATACTCGATCTCGGCATTAAAAATCTTGTGTTTGCAATGCTCGCTCCAGGTCTGGGCGATCATTTCGATCTCGACATCGGTGGCGATCTCTGGCATGCCAGCAGCCGCGCGGGATGCTCGCGTCCCTGGAGCCGCGTAATATGCCTTGACCGCGCGCATCTCCTCCAAGTTCAGAGCGAGAAGGCGACTCGAGGAGAGCTTTTCGAGGTTCGCGTCGTCCATGGAGGCCACGTCGAACTGCTCCGGTTCAGAATCGTCCGAGAGAGACACTGCCGGGTATAGATCGGGCACCCTTGACGAACTTCATGTCCGCCGAGGCCTTCGCGTAGGCGTTGAGCCAACCCGTTTGGGTGCTTGACGAGGCCGAGGAGTACTGCTTGAGGTCCGCGTCCAACGTCGGCTCGTTCGGCAGCGCCTTTAGGGGCTCGATGACGAAGTTCTGAGCGGAGTTGATGGGAATGCGCAACGCCGACCCATTTTGCCAGCTGCAATGGACCGATCTGCTGGCTGGCACCATTGTGGTTATAGGGGGCACCGTAGGAAGCGGATATCGACGTGCCGTTCAGTTCGCTGAGTGCGGTCGTGGCGAAGTCGATGGGATCCGCGTTCGACCAGGACTTGATGGTGATGGCCGCTTCGTCGGGTGAGCCGAAAACAACCGCGAAGATCAAGGTGAGTAGCGCGATCACCAAAAGGGCGATGGTGCCCTCCTTGATGATGTCGTAGGGCGTGTGCCCGCCCTTCCACTCGGGGGCGTCGACGTCGGGTCGGAAGGCCTTCTTCGTCATTCGCCGACCGCGACCTTCTGCGCCGCTAGCTTCACGTCGTCCTCAAAGGGAGGCACCACGCCCTTGATGCGCACGAGAATCACGTGTAGTGCAGTCAGCACCACCGCCGCGATCGGTAACAGGACGATGTGCCACATCAGCATCTGTCCGAGGTTCAAGACGTTGAAGTAGGCGCCGGCGCCGCGTCGCGTTGATACCGTCCTTGGCCTGGGTCGTGATCCACTGCGAGTCGAAGTTGCTCTGACTGGCGTAGCCCGTGAAGGCCGTGGCGATGGAGGCGAGAAAGGTCACCACGCCGGTCATCCAGGTGAGCGTGCGCCCGCCGCGCCAGGCGGCCATGGCGAACTTGCCCCAGAGGTGGATGACCATGGTGAAGAAGAAGATCTCCACGCTCCAGAGGTGCAGTGAGTTGACGAAGTGACCGTACTGTGAACCGTGCCACCACTGCGGCCCGCGCAGCGCGAGGACGCAGCCCGTGAAGATCACTACCCCGAGCGAGGCCAGGGTCGCCACGCCGAAGACGTAGATCCACGAGGCGACGTAGGACGGCTGGGTGTCGGGAAGGACCTTTTCCGGAGGGAGTTTGCCCTCGACCCTACGACGTAGTCGGGTCGTCCATTGACGGTCGATCTCTGCGTTGCTCATTGGTTCTCCTTACGACGACGCCGGCCCGGGAAGGGTAAGAGGAGAGCCGCGACGAACGTGACGATCATCAAGATGATGACGGTCAGGTTGGCGACGCTTATGTAGAACCAGTGCCAGTGGATGTAATGCCCCAAAGTGTTCAATGGGAAAATCGCTGCAAAAGACAAAATGGTTGCCATCTAGTACGCACCCTTCTTGGGCTCAGTATGTCAGGTTTGTTCAGGACGCGACTAAGGACTTTCGGCCCGGATTTGCCGAGCGGGTTTCTTCTCCGTACCTGGTTCTCGATCGTGGGCGATTTGACGCAGAGTGAACTGGGTCATGCCAATGTGAGAGCGACACCGCTCCGGCGACGTGTAGTTCAACGAGCACCACCGGTATGTGTGTGAGGTACTGGGTGACACCAATGGCCGCCTGAACAAGAGCAATCACTACCAGACGTCGTACGCCGAGCTGGAGGGGTTTGGGTGCACCCGTCTCCAGATCGCGAGCAACAAGCCCACCACGAGACCAATGAAGAGCAGGGCCGCGGCCGAGTGCACCCACGCGGCTGAGGAGAAGGCGAAGGGAAGACGTTTGGCGTGAACTTGACCTTGGACGAGCCCGCGTGCGGTCCCGAGCCAGTGGTCATGGTGCCGGTGACGAGCAGAATCACGAAGGGTATCCACAACGCTCGCGCGACGGCGCGAAAGTGCGGGTCGCGCACGTCACTGCGCGCGCCGGGTCCGTAGATGTATTTCGAGTGGTGGTAGAGCACGGCCGCGATTACGACCATCGTCAGCGAGAGCAGCATGTGCAGTGAGACGAGCCAGGGGTTGAGCTTGCTGTAGACGACCAATCCTCCGAGCACCGCGTCGGCGATGACGCCAAGGACGAGTGAACCCGAGAGCACCAGGAGGTCGCGACGACGGCGCTCGCGCAGCCACGCGGCGATCAAGGTCACACCGTGAGAACGACCAAGGTCACGGTGACCATGCGGTTCGCGTACTCAATGAAGGGATGGATGCTCATCGAGCCCGTGATTCGTCCGTGAAAACACGTGGGCCAGTCCGGGCAACCCAGGCCCGAACCCGTGAGTCGCACGGCGGCCCCCGAGAGCACGATCAGGATCATCGACAAGAAGGTGGCAAAGGCGAACCAACGAAAGACCGGTGCTGACAGCGTGCGGGGTGTAGGTGCCACCCCCGTAGCCTAGGGAATCCGCCGACTCGTAGAATAACCGGCGTGACTATCGACAGCCCCTTGCGTAACCCCTCCGTTTCCGAGGTCCTTCGCGGCTACGTCGCGCTGACCAAACCGCGCATCATCGAGTTACTGCTCGTCACGACGATCCCCACCATGGTGGTGGCGGCCACGGGATTCCCGGGTTCTGGCTCATCGTGGCGACGTTGATTGGTGGCACGCTCGCCGCGGGCGGTGCCAACGCTTTTAACATGGTGATCGATCGCGATATCGACGCCATCATGCAACGCACCAAGAGACGACCCGCTTGTCACCGGCGTGATGAGTCCGCGAGCCGCCACGATTTTCGCGCTTGGTCTCGAAGTCGTGGCGTTCGCGGTTCTGGTCATTTGGGTAAATCAACTCTCGGCCTGGTTGGCCCTCGCCGCAACGGCCTTCTACGTGTTTGTTTACACCATGTGGTTAAAACGTCGCTCCAAGCAGAACATCGTGATTGGTGGCGCGGCGGGAGCAGTACCCGTGCTGATTGGTTGGTCGTCGGTGACCAACTCGCTCGCCTGGACCCCGGTGCTGCTGTTCCTGGTGATCTTCATCTGGACGCCACCACACTTCTGGGCGCTCGCGGTGCGCTACCGCGACGACTACGAAGCGGCGAACGTACCAATGATGCCCGTGGTGGCGTCGCTTCGACGCACCACCCTGGAGATCCTCTCTACACCGTCTTGTTGTGGGCGCTGACGATGCTGATCGGGCCCGCGGCCCACTTGGGATGGATCTACGCGGTGTCGGCGACCGTATTCGGTGGTCTGTTCACCTTCTACGCGTTTCGTCTCTATCGCCACGCCCTCGCGGATCGCGCGGACGCGGGCGAGGCGATGCGCCTCTTTCATTTCTCGATTACGTACTTATCGGCGTTGTTTGTCCTTATGGCGGTCGATGTCATTGTCCGAAGCCACTAAACCTCAGCGGGGTCACCCGTCGCCCATGATGTTCGTCTCGCTCGGCATCGGAGCAGTTATCGCGCTCGCGCTCATCACCGTGGTTTCGGTCCTGACGGGTGGCAAGGTGACCGATTCGAATACCGCTCCCAAGTCAGCGTTGGACGGGACCAAGATCGCTTCTTTCTCCGTGAGCGGACTCGACGGC
>CAWHFT010000086.1:0-7855 GCA_963828175.1 uncultured Spirochaetota bacterium | reverse complement strand
CGTCGTCGACCGTCGGTGCGCCGCCGGCCGCTGCGCCACGAACGGCCGCTCCCGCGCGGGCTGGGGCTTCCGCGTCTTCGACCGGCGCGGCAGCCGGGCCGGTGGTTCCGAGCGCGAAGGCGGCGGTGGATGCGGCCGCTTCTCACACTGCCGTGGCCGTATCGCTGGTCTCGGCTCCCGCAGGAGCCTTGCCTGCCGCTCCGGCGAGTCCGAAGCCTTCGTCCCCGACGAGTATCCCAGTGCCGCCAAGGCCTGACCTCTTCGTGGGACAACCCAAGAAGCGAGAGAGCGAAAGCGATATACTGGATTCAGAGGAGCTCATATGAAACGCCTGATCATCGTAATCTTGTCGGTCCTGGTGACCGTTCTGACTTTGAGTGCCGTTCCTCTTTCCGTAACCTGGGCGGACGGCAAGGTGGACGTGAAAAAAGGATCGTCCTGGGTCGCCGTCAATATGGGAGACAAGGTCGATTCCGCTTCCACCATTCGTCTGGGAGCGGGAGCGTCGGTCGAGTTCTCGGACGGCAAGCGAAAGGTGTCGCTCACCGCCTCGGGGGCGTATCTCCTGAACTCCCTCCTCAAGCAGGGGGCGTTGGCCTCGAAGGACACGGGGGCGCTCGACAAGCTGGGCAAGCTCGTCGATCCGAAGGCGAGCACGGGCACGTCGACGGTGGCCGCGGTGCGAGGCGCCGCGATCGAGCCTGCCGGCAACTCCGTGACCTGGATGTCCGACACCGTAGACGTTTCGGCCGTCATGGACGAGGGCCGCAAACTGGTTCGCGACGGCGATTTCGCCGGGGCGGCCGCGAAATTCGACGAGGCGGTCGTCGCCGCCGACGGCGACGAGAAGGATTCGGCGACATATGCCGAGGCCTGGTCGCTCGCCGCGGACGGCAGCACCGCCAAGGCCGTCAAGCTTCTCAGGGGCATGCCATCCGCCGGCACATGGGCCGGTCCGAGGGCCTTGCTCTTGGCGAGGCTCGACATCGACTCGGAGGCCAAGCCCGAGGCCAAGGCCGTGCTCCAGGCCGCGTCGGATGCCAAGCTCTTCGTAGGCGACGATGTGGATCTCGCCAACTCACTGCTCGCCGAGGCCTCGGGCAAGTAACTTGGCTTGACAACTCAAAATGATAGTCATATTATTGACTAAATGAACCAAGTCAATGTGACTATATTGAAGGCCAAGCTTTCCGAAAAACTTGCCGAGGTAAAAGCGGGTGCATCTTTCGAGGTCACGGACCGCCGCACTCCCATAGCTCGGCTCATACCGATGGACTCGGGTGAAGACAACCTTGTTGAAAGACGGGCGATAGCGGGTTTCAAACCGGTCCGACCTCAGAAAGCAGTTTCGGTCAAGCTCGAATGGCGAGAGCTATTGGCGGCCGAGCGCGGCGATAGGTGAAAGTCTATCTGGATACAAGCGTTGTCCTTTCATATTATTTTGAGGGCAGCGATTTCTTGGATCGCGTTCCCATCGATGCTTCGGTAGGCAGCAGCCGATTGATGTGGGTCGAGTTCTCTCGGGTGCTTGAGCGGGCCGTTCGTTCCGACCGACTGAGCCCAGAAAGCGCTATCGGCATTCGGCGAGGCTTCGAGGAGACAGCCAAAACGATAGACCGGCTGCGCCTTTCAGAATCCGTTCTCCGGAGAGCCGAAGGCAGCTTTCCTGTAGTCGTTCGCAGCCTCGATGCTCTCCATTTGGCCAGCGCCGCGCTGTGGTGCGAGCCGGCTCCTGCATCCGAGCTCGCAGTATGGACCCTCGACAGGCAGTTCAATATCTGCGCGGCGGCCATGGGCTTCTCTACGCCGCTTTTGGACTCGCTCTAGTCCTGATAGAATGCCCTATGGCCGCTACTTCATCTCGCGAGCTAAAGATCGGCACGGCCGCAGCATTCGCGTCCTACATCATGTGGGGACTCTTCCCTATCTACTGGAAGAGGCTGTCGGACGTCGAGAGCCTCCAGATTCTCGGCCACCGGATAATCTGGGCCGCCGCCTTCACGATCGTGGCCCTCCTCGTTACCGGCAAGCTTCGCACGCTCGTATCCCTCTTTAGAGACAGGCGCAGGGCGCTCTACGCGGCCGCCGCGTCGGTGCTCATCACGATCAATTGGGGCACTTACATCTGGGCCGTGAATGCGGATCACGTCACGGAGTCGGCCCTGGGCTACTATATCAACCCCCTCGTCTCGGTGGCCTTAGGCGCGATCTTTTTCCGCGAGAAGATGGATACGTGGACGCGTTGGGCGGTCGGCATCGCCGCCGTGGGCGTCGCGGTCGCCTCGATCATGCTGGGAAGGCTTCCCTGGATATCGCTTGTCTTGGCGACGAGTTTCGGACTCTACGGCCTCGTGAAGAAGAAAGCCGGCCTCGAGCCGCTCGCCGGCCTGGCGGCGGAGACCCTCATCGCCTCGCCCTTCGCCCTCGCTTTCCTGATCGCGCGGCACGCCGCGGGCGCGGGCTCCTTCGGCGGCCCCGACACGGTGGCGACCCTGATGCTCCTCCTTGCGGGCATCGTAACGGCAGTCCCCCTCCTGTGCTTCGCAGCGGCCGCGAATCGCATAACGCTCACTCGGATAGGCTTCATACAGTACGTGTCGCCTACCTTGCAGTTCGCACTGGGCCTCTTCGCCTTCGGGGAGAGCGTGAGCCCTCCCATGATCGCGGCCTTCGCTGCCGTCATCGTCGCGCTCGCGCTTTATGCGCTCACTCGGGGAGGGACGCGCCCATCAGAAAGTCGATGACGTAAATCCTATGGACGCCCTCGAGGTCGCCGCCGAAATGACGGTCTAAGCTCAGGAGCGCGCACGACTCTTTCAAGCAAGGCCGGATCGCGCGCGCCCGAGCGGGCCAGGACGTCCTTGAGAACTATCGCCGAGTAGATGGCGTCGAGGAATTGGTACACGCTCCGTTCCTCGAATTCGAGATGGTGGATACCGGGGAGACCGCCGTAGCGGGCATATAGATCGAAAAGTGTGTCATGTCGCTCATCCCTTGGGGCCCCTGAACAGCGGGTCCAGCCCGATCGACCCGGTGATCAAGTCGAGGTAGTCGGGCCGCGAGAGGGCGGTCAATCGCTCCTCGGTGCGGGTGAGCTCCGAGCGGACACGCCGCACGGCGACCGACCCTGCTTCGGCGCTCTCGGCGAGGTACAGCCTGAGCCGCTCGATGGAGCCGCCGACGTAGGTCTGCTCGCGATCGCGGTAGGCCTCGAGCCGCTGCTTGTACCAATCCGAGGCCAGCACGGTCTCCCGATCGAAGAGCGCGCGAAGCTCTTTTTCGTGGATGGCCTTGCCTTCGTAATGGCCATAGGCCATGACGTGGAGGATTGCCTTGAGCGGGGGTATGGCGGCCTCGATCGAGCCGTCCTCGAAGTAGGCCGAGGCGGACTTGGCCTGGGCCTCGGCGATGTTGCGGATTCCGTCGACGAACTCGGGCATGGACTGGAGCTCCGGCCTCAGCATGTCGTCGGCGAAGACTGAGGCCGGGGTGTCGAATATCCTGCCCATGAAATTGGTCGCGAAATGGGGCGTAATGCGCCAACCGAGCCGGCTCGCGGGCACGAGCTCGCCCTCGTACTCGAAATCCTCGAGCTTCTCGAGGTAGCCGTTCTGCTTGAGGAATTCGGGGTCGCGCTCGTCCGGGCCCATCCTGGCCCAGAGCTCGGGCATGAGGAGAGAGATGTCGTGCTCCATCCGGTACTTGCGGCCGATGTGGCCCGCCGCGGTCGTGAAGCCGCCGTAGCCGGTAAGGATGAACGAGAGCAGGGCGTTGTTCAGGTCGGTGGTCGGGACGAGGCTGTTGAAGGGGCCCTTGGTGAGGGCGCCCTCGCTGCCGGCGCCCGTCGTCGAGGGGCTCTTGCCCGTCAGGCTGCAGACGAAATCCATGAAGAGCTCGGGCAGGTCCTGGTAGTGGATCGGGCCGTAGACGGCCAGGGGCCTTATGCCCGAGGCCGGGTCTGCGGGATTGTTGCGCCTGCCGGGGAGGGTGGCGCCGACGGGATGCATGACGTGCGCGTCCGCTCGAACGCGGCGGTACAGGGCGGGGCAGAGATCGGCGAGATAGCGCGATAGGGGATCGACGTAGCAGGGGTCGAGCTGGAGATAGCGCGGATTCTTGGAGGGGGCGCCGTCGACCATCCGAGGCCTATCCGAGGCCACGAACCACTCGAAGCCCTGGTCGAGGGCCGCGGCCTCGACGAAGGCGCGCATCGACTCGGAGTAATTCGTCAAGGACACGCAGCGCTCGGCCATCTCGCCAGCCTCCGAGCGCGGCAGCGGCTCGAAGTTGGAGATGAAGTTGTCGGCCCGCGACAGGTCCTTCTCGGCCTGTTTGTCATAGCCGCGGATCACGGCGTCGTCGGGTCGCTGGAAGAAGCGGGCCTCGACGTTCTTGCAGAATTTGATGCTGCGTTTCGTGTCGGCCCACCGCGGCAGGCCCGACACGGCGGAGGCCGGGACGGTGACGCTGGCCGAGATGTCGTCTTCCCATTGCACCTTCGCCGCCGGCATGAAGTCCTGCCTGAGCTTGAAAGTGCGGCGCATGCCCGTCTCGTCTCGGCCGACCCGGAGGTAGGAGCCCAGCACGGGCCGGCCCTCGAACTTGAGAATGTTGCCCGTCGTGCCGTTGACCGCGTCGACAGTGAAGCGCGACATCCAGTCGCCTCCCCAGTCGGGACGATAGAAGCGCTTGACCAGGAAAACGAGGGCCTTGATGCGTTCGGGGATCGTCTTGAGCCAGGCGTTGTACTCCTCGGTGTACAGCGAGGAGGGCGAGAGCAGCTTGATGACCGAGCCGAGCGAGCGCTGCTTGGAGAGGATGTCGCGCTCGTCGACCATGCCTTTCCTGAAGCGGCTCGAATAGTCGCGCTCGATGATTTCCTTGACCCAGGCCATGTCCTCGCGGTAATCGCCGATGATGAGGGGCGAATAGGAGATCGCGTCGAGGATCGACTTGGCGATCTCGGACTTGCCTCCGCCCGACACCGTCGAGGGCTTGTGGCAGAGCGAGCCCTCCGGAATGGTGCCGACAAGGCGCCACTGTCCGGGTTCCCCGCGAACCGGCTCCATGTGCACGCGGTATCCGCTCGGCCGGACATACGTATTTCCGGCGAGAAACTTCAGGACCCGCGGCGCCCCATCCTCGCCTGTCCAGCCGATTGTCTGCTGGCGCATGTCGAAGTGGCTCGCCTCCGGCACCAGGACGAGGTCGTGCATCGAGCGGCTCAATGCATGGCCAAGGGGCTGCAGGGCCCACGCCGTCGGCTCCCGCGCGAGGACTTCGGCGAGGCTGTAGCGTGTCAGGCTCCGCATACGGCGGAAAAATCGTCGCCGAGATCGTAGCTCGGAAACACCAGGGCCCCTCCCGAGTGCTCCTCCTCCGCGGACCCGTAGAGGTTTGCGGCGTAGCTTATCTGAGCCTTAACCTCCTTTTTGCAGTACCCGAAATAGTTGTCGGCAAGTATGGTCACGATGACGCCCCGGGCGTCCCGTGCGCACAGCTTGAAAGCCGTTCCGTTGTTGTAGAGCTCCGACTCCGACTTCCAGCACATGCCATCGCGCCGCTGCCGCGGGGTTGCGAGGTCCCACGGGGGCAAGCCCGCGATGTGCTTAGGCACCGTGACCAGGTGCGGCGCGAGGATGACGCAGCCCGTGTGTCCGCCCATCGCGCGATGTCGAGTGCGGCGTCGTTTTCGGCGACATAGGGGTCGCCCGCGTTGCCGAAGATCGACTCGATGAAGTCCAGGCTCGCCGCCAGCGAACCGGGGGCGAAGAAGCGCAGCTCCATCGCCCGCTCCTCGCACCAGCCGTGTACGCCCGGCCTGACCGGCGGCCTGAGAAGGAGGGAGATGAACGTCCGCGCCCTGCGCTCCTCCCCCGCGGTGAACGGCAGCTCCAGGAGGTCGGGCTGCGGATGGAGGGCGGCCGCGAGGATGCGGGCGAAGGCGAGCTTGGGCACGGCCTTCTTGTCGGGAGGCACGGGCAGTCCGCCCTCGACGACGTGGAAGACGCCCTCGGTCGTGCGCCGGTCGCTGGCGGGATTGTGCAGGACGCCGTTGCGGACCCGGTATGAAGTCAGGGAGGGCGAGGCATACTTGTGCTTGTCGGGCGGCAGGGATAGCTCGCGGGCCATGCCGTACGGGTCGAGTACCAGGGTGTTCGAGGGAAGCCGCGGCAGGGACTGCAGGCCGAGGTCTCCGAGATAGGAATCGAGGAAGTCCTGGATCCGCTTGTCGGCGGGGGGCAGGTAGCCGGCGAGCAGGAGGTCCTTTTCGCGGAAATTCTCGAGCATATCGCTGGCGAGCCTCACGAAGGCGGTGCCCTCGCGGGTGTAGATGGGCAAGCCCATGCTTGCGAGCTTGATATTTATATATGCAATGAGCCTTTCGTGCTCCGCTGGGCTGTGGCGGTCGAGGCGCAGGCCGAAGTCGCGCTTTACTGGCATAGTGCCTCCCAAAGTTGTTGTTGACACTAATAGTACATATGTCGGAGCCTAACGCCAATAGGGAGTTTGGGGATCGAGCGAGAAGGAAACCTTTCTGAAAGGTTTCCCCCTCGCGCTCCCTCTTCCAAATATATATTCCTGCTACAATTGCTTTGACGAAGTCAAAGACTGAGGATTTGACGAAGTCAAAGACTGAGGATGCTGAGCAGGGCTGCCCCGAAGCTGTCAGCGTCGAGCCTGCCCTCGATGTATGCCTTGACGAGCGTCTTGATCTCGGCGGGGAAGGCCGCCCAGTATTCGTCCTGCCAGCGAGGGTTGGATTCCCAGAGCTCTCGCTGGCGGCTCGGAGGCATGGCGCCGCGCGAGTATTCGACGAACGCCGTCGCCATTCCGAGCAGCGCCTCGGGCGGCAGCGGCGAAGCGGCTTCCTTTCGCCGCGCGCCCGGCTGCGGAGCGTACTCCTCGAGGAGAGCCTCGAGCTGCTCGTCGGTGACCTCGGGCGCGTTCTTCCGTATGATGTCTTTGACGAAACCGCGGACGGTGCCGCGCACGCTCTCCATGGTCGCGCCCACGCCCTTCTCGAGCTCTCCGGCCATGCGCCTCGCCATCGCGCCCGGGCCCTCGCCGCCCAGGCTCTCGAAGGCTTTCATGTCCCTTCCGCGGCGCTGGCAGGCCTTGGCGATGACCTCGAACTCCGAGGCGTCGGCCTTGTTGAGGATGTAGTCGAGGATGAACTCGAGCTCCTTACGGGACATGAGGGAAGTATCGCGCGGTGGCCGACACTCGCCTAGACCTCGCCGGCGGGCGTCGCTTAGGATGGCCGCATGGATAAGCGACGTTCGGCCCTCGCCTTTGCCGTCGCCGTCGCGGTGATCTGGGGGCTCTCCTTCCTCAGCACCAAGGTCGCCGTCGCCGTCATGCCGCCCATGGCCATAGCGGCTTCTCGCTTCGCCGTGGCGGTACTCCTCCTCCTGGCGCTCGCCCTCGCTACCCGCGAGAAGCTCCGGCTCGGGCTCCGCGATTTCCCGCTCATGGCAGTAAGCGGCCTCATGGGCGTCACTATCTACTTCCTGTGCGAGAACAACGGCATCGCCCTGCTCACCGCCTCGGAATCTTCCCTGGTGATCGCGACCATACCGGTCCTCACCATGATCGTCGAGCGCATCGCCTTCGGAACCAGGCTAGCGATCCGCTCCTACGTCGGAGCGCTCGTGTCGTTTGCCGGAGTCGCCCTCATCGTGGGGCCACGCCTGATGTCGGGGCATACGAGCGGAGCGCGGATGTCCGCCGCGGCTGGCTTCCTGTACATGGGCGGCGCTGCCGCCGCCTGGGTGATCTACGCCATGATGACCAGGCCGCTCGGGCGCAAGTACGGCAGGGTCGCCATCACCTTCTGGCAGAGTTTTTTCGG
>CAWHFT010000085.1:0-8885 GCA_963828175.1 uncultured Spirochaetota bacterium | reverse complement strand
ACGAACAGGCCGCCGCCGCGCCGGCCGAGCCGGGAGGAGCGGCGTCCGCGGTTTCTCCCGCTGCGCGCATCGCTCGGCGCTTCTCCAGCTTCGAGGTCGGGCCCGACGCGACTTTGAGCCCCGACGTCGAGGCTGCCTCCTCGCTCATCCTGGTCGGCTGGCCCGACGAAAACGCGGCGATCGCGCGCATGGCTTCGAAGCTGCCGGTCTCGATGGCGGGCGGCAAGGTCGTACTGGCTGGCGAGGGAGCCACGGGCGCCGGGGTCATCCTCTGCCTGCCCAATCCGGAGGCGCCGGGCCGGCTCGTCGGGATCGTCGCGATGCCAATGCGCGGCAAAGGCGCTGTCGCGCTCGCGCGGGCCATCGCGACGTCGATGCGCGCCAACAGCACCGGCCGGGGCGAAGCCGGCTACGCGACGCCCGATCTCATCTTGTTGGATCGCTCGGGCGCGCCGGTCTGGACGGGTTGCTACGATTGGAAGTGGAAAAGCCTGACAAGGCTGGCTCAACCTTCGCGCTAGCTATTTCCACTCGGAGTGGAAGAGTTCGCCGCGCGGCCTGTCCACCCGCTCGAAGCTCGAGCCCTCGATGGAGTCGCGAAGAGCGACGACCATGTTCGAGGGGAGCCACATGCTGCGCAGACTGTCGTAATACCCGAGAGCGGCGGCGTGGCACGGCATGGGGAGACCTCCTTCCGCGCTTCGGCTGCAGAGGCGCCTCAGGCTGGGCAGGCTCGGGTCGAGCGTGGATTTCAGTTTCGCATCCAGAAGGAGGCTGTCCTTTGGTCCGCACCGTTCGCTTGCCTCGGCGATGCGAGAGGAGAGGAACGAGCTCTCGTCCGACAAGACGCCATCCCCGCACTGGCCCGCGGCCACGAGCAGGGAGTGAGCCTCGGCGTAGGCCAGTATGAAAGCGGCGTGCAGGGCCCTGCGCAGCTCTTCGATCATGGCGCGGCGATCGCCGGTCGGGGCGGCCTTGGGACCGCTCAGCACGGCGCTGGCGTCGACGCGCGCGTCTTTCATCATGGAATGGAACGCCGAGAAAGCCGCTTGGGAGACGATCGGAGCGGGAAGCCCAAGCTCGAGGGCAAGCGAAGCGGCCGCGCCGCAGAACTCGGGACCACGCGAGACGTCGAGAACTTTCTCGAGAAGAGGATCGCCGTCCGGATCGCGGAGTCCCAGGACGTCGGCGGCCCGAACCAAAAGGCTATCGGCAAGCTCGCCGCGGTTCCATTCCGAGAAGATCGTACGCATCTCGTCGTGGCTGACCCGAATCCCCGACTTGAGGACGCCATACGCCTCGGCCACGAGCTGAAGCTTGGCGCCTTGAAGGGACTTGACGACGATGTCTGCAGCGACTGCGTCCTTCATCTGCATGTCTCCTCCGATGGAGGACTGGGCGCCGTCGCCGGAGGATCGGGCCCGTGGCGACCGCCCGAGAGATTCCTTAGCCTGCGATTATCGCTTCGGTCGGACACACCGATGCGCAACTGCCGCAGTCGGTGCACTTGGCGGGGTCGATCCAGCGCGTTCCGTTCACCTCGCTGATAGCCTCGACCGGACATTCGGGGTCGCAGGCTCCGCAGTTAACGCAGGCATCGGTTACCTTATAGGCCATAGGACGTACCTCTCTTCTAAGTAGTGTAGCGGAACTATATCATCCTGCCGACGAACGTGGCAAGCTCTCCGGCTTTCGGCAAGCTTCGCCTTCCAGGCAAGCCGAAGCTTGCCGCGGATAGCCTGTATCGGTTAACCTATAAGTACACCATGAAGAAGAAAATCATCTTCGCCATGATCGAAGCGGGCGGAGGCCACAAGGCTCCGGCAGCCGCGATCATGGAGGCGCTAGAGCGTGGCTATCCCGGCCAGTACGATGTTCGAATGATGGACTTCATCAAGGAGATCGGAAGCGAAAAGGTAGACGCGGCGCACAAGCGAAGCTGGAAGACCTTCCTGGAATACCCGACCCTCACCCATATCCTGTTCCAGGTTCAAAACAGCCTTGCCCCCGTCACGAGGACTGTGCTGTACCTGACAATGGTCGCTCCCGCGGTACATAACGCGGTGCACTTCGTCAAGAAGGCGCGCCCCGACGTGGTGGTCAGCACGCATTTCTTCGCTACGATGGCTCTCGTCGAGGCGAGGCGCCGATCGGGGATCGATTTCAAGATCATCACCTACCAGACCGAGATATTCACGTTCCACGCGCCGTGGAAGTTGCCGGAGACCGATTGGTACCTCACCGCCTCGGACCGCGCCGCCAAATCGGCGGCCAGGCACGGCATCAAGCGGAGCAAGATCAAGGCCTTCCACTACCCCATACGGCTGTCTTTCTTCGAGTCGCGGCGAGACAAGGCCGTCGTGGCGGCCGAGCTGGGCCTCCTCGGCGGCCGCAAGACCTTTCTCTTCAGTTTCGGCAATCAAGGAACGGGCTCCATCATCCAGTACCTCATCGCGCTCGATATACTGGGACTCCCCTCAACGTCGTCGTGGCGGCAGGGCTCAACAAGGCGCTCCGCATCAGGCTCTCGACGAACAAGAGTCTCCTGCAAAACCTCAATATCATCCCGCTGGGTTTCGTGAACAACATGAACGAGATAATCGACGCAGCCGATATATGCTTTATCAAGCCAGGCCCCGCGACGATGATGGAATGCATGCACTCGCGCAAGCCCATCATCTTCAACTTAGCCGCGACTCCCTGCGAACAGGCGCACGCCAATTACGCGGTCTCCCGCGGCGTCGCGAAATCGACCGACGGGAACCCCATGCTCTTCGGCATCGCCGCTCGCCATTTCCTCAAGGACGAAGCCCGCGCGGAAGTGGCCAAGCGCTACGATATGCTCGCCTTGCGCAACGGCGCGGCCGAGATCGCGGCCTTCGTCGATTCCGTGGCGCAGGGCGAGATCTCGGCGTGCTAGGCGGGCGAACGCCGCGGGCCCGCCCTTCGAACCTGCCGAGGCGTCCGCAGGGACGCGGGCCGATCGCGGCCGTCCGCGTCATCGCGGCCGCGGCTTTCTCGGCCTCCTCGGCTGCAACGTGCTTCTGGGGCTGTCCGCCTCCTTCGTGGTTCCCTTTCTGTCTTTGTTCGGCGAGCACGAGGTGGGCATGGGTCCGCGCGCCTTCGGCGCCTTCATGACGGCGACCCGCCGTGCTGCTTCCGGGCTCGGCCGCCGGTTGCCTCGGCTACGCTGGCTACGCCCTCGTCCGCGACCCCGCTTGGCTCCTGGCCATCGGCTCGATACTCCTGGGCATATCCGGCGTCGCCTTCTCTCGGATGTTCGCCCAGGCTCGCGAGCTCCTCGCCCGAACGGAGATCCCCTGCCGAGGAAGCGCCGCTGTACATGAACATCTTCCGGCTGACCTTCGCCGTGGCAGATCTATTATGCCCAGCTCGCCGTCCTCCTCGGCTATCGCGGCATCTTCATCCTCTCGGCGGCTCTCTGCGTCGCGGCTCTCATCATCATGCTGATCTTTCGGCCTCGAATACACGGGTAGGCTTGCGGGTTTGGAAGAGGGGGCGCGGGGGAGCAACCTTTCGGAAAGGTGGCGCCCCCGCTCGATTCATCATCGAGTCAAAGGGTCTCCGGATCTGGCCATCGTGCCCTTCGCGAGGAGCTCGTGGACCTTGTACGTCCCGTACTTGCGGGCCTTGAGGAATCCGCTCCAGGCGGCCTCGGCAATGCGTCCCTGCTCGAGGAGCTCGAACAGCCACTCATGTGCATATCGCGGATCGTCCTGCGGGATTCCCGCCTGGATCTCGTCGAGCCAGCGGCGGTTGAAGGTCTCCTGCGCGCCAATGGTGGGGGCCATGATGATGGGAATGCCGAGGCCCACGTAGAAGGACATTTCTGAGGGCTTGGTCCAGATGATATCGGTTTCGCGCAGGCTCGCGTTGAAGGAATCGAAATATTCCTCGTCGCCCTGTCCCCCGATGAGCCTGACGTCCGGACAGTCCGCGAGGCCCTGGGCCTGCACGACGTCCTGGTAATAATGGCGTATCTCCTGGCGAACGCCACAGACGAGGTTCATCGACAGCTCGCCGGCGAGAATTTTCCCCTTGAGGCTGGCGAGGGCTTGGGCGCCGATCTCCTTCTGGGCTCCCGCGCCGCCGACCGCGAAGGCGAGGGTGAGCTTGCGTTTTTTCTTCGGGGTGCAGTTCTCCTCCCCGAGGAAGTGGATGACGCTCTGTTCGTGGAGAGGCCAGAATCGATCCTGCGGATCGAGATAGTTGAGCCTTTGGCCGAGGTCGGCCTTGAGAAGACCGAGGTCGGGTCCGCCCAGGAGCTCCTTGGGCAGCGGGAAGCCCGTCATGAAGATCCGCTCGTCGGGCACGCCGTACTGCTTGAGGCGGCGCAGCACCGAGCCGCAGGGCACGAGATACTCGATCTTGGACTTGCGCGGATCGGTCGCGACCCAGACGCGGTTGATGTCGGCATCGCAGATTATGCAATAAATGCGGCCATAATGGGCCATGTCGGCGGCCACCGCTGCGGCGTAATAGGAGGTAATGAAGGGCAGCGGTTTCGTGTTTATCCGCTTAATCATGCCCTCGCAGAGGCCTTTCTTGACCATCGACTCCGTCCATTTGGTCTGGATGGAAGGCTTGGAAAGGTCCACGCGGGGATACGCGGGCTGGATCTGCTGGAAGTAGTCCATGATTCCGAAGAGGGCGTTGCCGATCAAGGGGATGCGCTTGGCCCGAGAAAGCCTCTCGTAAACCGAGAGCAGCTGTTCCCAGACTTTGAGCTCCTCCGG
Organism: uncultured Spirochaetota bacterium; assembly: GCA_963828175.1. Taxonomy (GTDB): domain Bacteria; phylum Spirochaetota; class Spirochaetia; order Treponematales; family Rectinemataceae; genus UBA1306. Next base: position 4,128 of record CAWHFT010000085.1, on the reverse strand, counting down.
CCCTGCCACGGAGGCGTCGTTGACGACGATGAGGCCTCCCTCCGCTATGTCCCACAAGGGCCGGATAGCCCGCTTGTGACCCAAGCCCATGTTGGCGGCGGCCACCCAAGCGCGGACTTCGCCGTTCGTTTTTTTCCGTACATCAGCCATTGCGATCCTCCGTTTCCGCGGCGCGCGTCGCAGCGGCCGCCTTAACAGTATCGGCTGGCTTCGTCCTCCTGTCAAAACTCCTTGTCCGATCGGCCTCGCCGGTGCATACTGCGAAAAGAGGGATTATGAAAGATCAGCTCATCCTGAAGAACCTTCCCTTCATCAAGATACTTCCGGCCTGGGCGCAGGAACTCTCGTACAAGTACTGCTCTCAGACGGCCAACCTTTATATCGTCCACGGCAATATCCGGGATTTCCTCCCGCACAAGATGAACGAGGGCGAATTCCTCTTCGTCAAGATCCAGGAATACATCTCCGAAGTCCTCTTCGGCAACAAAGACGTCATCGCCTATTTCGACCGCTCGAGCGGCGTGAGCTTCTGCGACAAGCAGATGGAGCGGGACTACCTTTCGGCCATGCGCAGCCGCCATCCCGACTCGAGCGACGGCGACTTCCTCGCCAAGGACCCCGGCGAGGCCTTCCCCTACCTGGAGGAGTACTTCCTCACGCAGATACCCCTGAAGCGCCGCATCGTCCTCATCGTGGACTACGCCGAGACCGTAGCGCCGGCGAGCGACGTCGCCAGACTCTCGGACGAGGACCGCTACTGCTTCGTGACGCTCAACCGCTGGTCCCACGAGCCCGTATTCACGCGCGGCGACGTGTCGGTGATCCTCCTCACCGAGAACCTGGCCGACCTCAATCCGCGAATATCGGCGAGCCCCAGCACCGTGAAGGTCGAGATACCCATACCCGACGAGGCGGTCCGCGCGCAGTTCCTGGGCTTCCTCGAGGGCAAGGGCCAGCTCCTGCTCGACAAGGGACTGGGCGGCGCCCAGGTGGCGGCTCTGGCCTCGGGCCTCAACCTGATGAACCTGAACCGGCTCGCGGCCGAGAGCTGGCAGGAGGACAGGCCCATCTCCCTCGAGTACATGCGCCAGAAGAAAAAGGAGATCATCGAGACCGAGGCCGCGGGGCTCCTCGAGTTCCTCGAGACCGAGCACGATCTCTCCTACGTCTCCGGCCACGAATTCGTCAAGCGGAGGTTCAAGAACGCGGCCCAGGCGATCAAGCAGGGCAGGCTCGACGTCCTTCCGATGGGCTACCTCATCGCCGGCCCCGTGGGCACGGGCAAGAGCTTCATGGTCTCCGCCTTCGCGGGCGAGATCGGCGTGCCGATGGTCAAGTTCAAGAACTTCCGCTCCAAATGGCAGGGCGTCACCGAATCCAACCTCGAGCGCGTGCTGTCCATCCTGAAGGCGATGTCCCCCGTCGCCGTCATGATCGACGAGGCCGACGCATTCCTCGGCAGCCGAGACCAGGACGGGGACTCGGGCGTGTCCAACCGCGTCTTCTCCCAGATCGCCTCCTTCATGGGCAACACCGAGTACCGCGGCAAGATCATCTGGTTCCTCATAACCTGCCGGCCCGACCTCTTGCCGATCGACCTCAAGCGGCAGGGACGGGCGGAGGAGCACCTGGCCCTCTTCTACCCCGAGACCGACGAGGAGAAGATCGCCCTCTTCGAGACCCTGGTGCGCAAGCTCGACCTGTCGATCAGGCGCTTCCCCGTCGGGGAGCTGCTCAAGAAATTCGACGCACGAGTTCTCGGGGGCCGACCTCGAGGCCGTCCTCATCCGGGCGAAGTTCAAGGCCGCGATGGAAGGACCGCGCCTTCGTCACCAAGGAGCGACCTGGACGAGACGATGGCCGACTTCGTGCCTCCGGCCTACCCCCACGAGATCGAGCTGCAGAACCTCGTGGCCGTCGTCGAGTGCACGTCCAAGGAGATGGTGCCGCGCCGCCTGCAGAACCTCAACCGGACGAAGCTCGTCAAGGACATACAGGAGCTGAAGTCCCTCCTCGGCGAGGGACCCTTAGGGTAGAAGCCACGCCTAGTGGAGGTCGCGCTCATGGAGTCTACGAAAATCACCAACGGCGTCTGGTACGTTCGGATCCCCGAGGCCGGGCTGTCCGTGCTCTGCGGCTGTCCGCCGGATGTCGTCAAGCACCTCATGCGCCGCGGGGCGGTCGCCGAGACCAGCCTCAAAGGCACTGTTTTCGAGACAGGGCCGAACGCCATCCTCCTGTCCGACGTGGCGATCCAGGGAGGCACTTTCTGCAACATGGCCGAATTCCCCCTGCTCCAGATGTTCTATCGCCAGGGCCTGGCGCTCCCCGGACACGTCAACAACAAGGGCCGAAAGCCCATATTCATCGGCCTGCTCTCCCAGCTCGTCGCCCAATCCGCTTACATCCTGCGCGGGACCTTCGGCCTCGAGAGCGAGGCCGAGATCGAGGCGGCGGGATCCGCCCCGAGTTCGCAAAGGAGATCATGCGCTACAAAGCGCGCTTCGCCGGGGGCAAGCCGCGGGGACTCGGCGAGACGGCCGAGTTCGCGCCCACCGACTCGGGTCACGCAGAGCTCTCCGGCGGCGTAGCCGTGATCCGGAAATCGCTCAACGTCTACGCCTTCCGGCATGGCGACGAGGAGGTCGAGGTCGACCTGAACCTCGCGCCCGGGGAAACCTACGAGAGCCCAGTCCGCCTCGACTCCCACCGCGTCGAGCGCGACTACTTCTCGGTCGTCCATTCCGGCGAGGGGAACGGCTGGGACAAGGACCGGCCCTGCATGTCCAGCGTCGTCGTGTTCCAGGGCAAGGTCTACCTCATCGATACGGGGCCCTACGTGCTCGAGTCCCTAACGGCCTTCGGCATCTCGGTCAACGAGCTCGAGGGCATCTTCCATACCCACGCCCACGACGACCACTTCGCCGGCCTCACCTCGCTCGTGCGGACCGACCACAGGATCAAATACTTCGCCACCCCCCTCGTCCGCTCCTCGGTGATGAAGAAGCTCTCGGCCGTAATGTCCCTGCCCGAGAAGAGCTTCGAGAATGCCTTCGAGTTCCACGACCTCTCCTTCGGCAAGTGGAACGACATCGGCGGTCTCGAAGTGCAGCCTTTCCTGTCCCTTCACCCGCTCGAGACCACGGTTCTCTACTTCCGCGCCCTCGGGCCCGACGGCTACAAGACCTACGCCCACTTGGCCGACATCCCTCCGGCCTCGGTCCTCAAGGACTACCTCATCGACGACCCGGGCGCCTCGGCCCTTTCCCCCAGGCTCTACGAGAGTTCGGTCAAGAGTCTCCACCAGGCGGTCGACCTCAAGAAGATCGACGCGGGAGGCGGATTGATCCATGGCCGGGCGTCGGACTTCGTCGGCGACCAATCCTCGAAGATAGTCCTTTCGCACATCTCCGGGGACTTGTCGGCCGCCGACAAGGAAATAGGCTCGAACGCCTCGTTCGGCCTTCAGGACGTCCTAATCGAGTCTCGCATCGACTACACGCGGCGCTCGGTCGAGCGGGACCTGGCCGCCCATTTCCCCGAGGCCGCGCCCGAGGACGTCGGGATGCTGCTGAACTGCCCGCTCGTGAGCCTGAATACCGGCCACGTCATACTCCGCAAGGGAGCGGAGGCTACCGATGTCCACCTGGTCGCCTGCGGCGTCGTCGAGATGATCGACTCGGGCATCGGCGCCCAGCACATGCTCTCGACCGGCACCATGATCGGCGAGGTCAACGCCCTCTCGCGCGGAAGCTCGGCTCGGACCTATCGCGCAAAGAGCGCGGTGACCCTCCTCCGCATTCCCTGCCAGCTCTTCGTCGAGTTCGCCAAGCGCAACTACGACCTCAAGGAGATGCTCAAGCGCCTCGAGTTCGAGCATTTCCTCCAGGGCACGCGGCTCTTCGGCGAGATGGTGTCGAGCTCCGTGCACAACTTCATGTCGCGCGGCCTCTCCTCCACCAGACTCGATGATGGGGACTCTCTCTCGACCGCCGACGGCGCCTCCCTCGTGGTGGCGCGCTCGGGGAAGGCCAGCATCCTCATCGAGGGCTCCGAGGTCGACTCGATCGGCCCGGGCGGCGTCTTCGGCGAGGAGTCGGTTTTCTTCGGAAGGCCTTCGCTGATGAC
>CAWHFT010000084.1:0-9787 GCA_963828175.1 uncultured Spirochaetota bacterium | reverse complement strand
GTCGCCGAGGACTTCGCGGCCTTTCACGAGGAGATGATGGCTTCGCCGCCGGACGAGGAGCTTGCCGCTCTCTTCGCCGCTCTCGCCGATGAGGCTGCGCATGAGACCCTCTAGGCTGGCCCTCGAGAATTTCGGCCCCTACCGCGTGCGCGCGGAAATAGACTTCACGCTGCTCGGCCAGGTGTTCCTCGTTTGCGGGCAGACGGGCTCCGGTAAGACGAGTCTCTTCGACGCGATGACCTACGCTCTGTACGGCAAGGCGCCCGGAACCAGGAGCGGACTGGAGCGGCAGCTGTGGTCCCATCACTCGAGGCCGGGCGAGCGGCCGCTCGTCGAGTTCGAGTTCTTCCTCGGCTGCGACGAGTACCGCATCGTGCGCTGTCCTCCGTACCGTCGGCGGAGCCAGCGGCGCAAGGAAGAATATGTCGAGGTCGATTCGGAGGCCGCTTTCTTCCGGAGGGAACGGACGCCCGGAGGCCCCGAGTGGAAGCTCATCGCGAATTCCAAGACCGAAGTGGACGCTGCCGTCGAGGCGAGGATGGGGCTGACCGAGGACGAGTTCTCGAAAATCATCCTGCTGCCGCAGGGGGAGTTCCAGCGGTTCCTCGAGATGAAGTCGAGCGATCGCGTCGAGGTGCTCGAGAAGCTCTTTCCCGTCAGGATGCACGACGCGGTCGCCGTCTTGGCCAAGGACAAGGCACGGGCCGCGCTGGCCGATGTGCAGCGAGTCGACGCCGCTCTCGCCCGGCTGGGCGGCGCCACCGTCGCCGAGGCTGAGGACCAAGCCTTGGGCGAGCTCGCGGCCGAGGTCCGGCGGCTCGAGGCCGAGCGCGCGCAGGCCATAGCCGGGCTGTCGGCGGCGGAGCTCGCTCAGGCCCGCGCGAAGGAATCCGCGGCTCGGGCCGCCCGCGTGCGCGAGGCGGGCTCCAGGCTCGAGGCGCTGCTGGCGCTCTCGGCGGAGGCCGCCGCGCGCGACCAGAGGATCTCGGCCGCGCGACGGGCCGTTCCCGTTCTCGCGGCGATCGAGGCGAGAGAAGGGCTCGACGCCGAGCTCGAGGCCGCGCTTTCGAAGTTGGGCGAGCGCCGAGCCCTCATCGCCGAGCTCGCATCTCGCGAGCTCGAAATGTCTCGGGCGCGCGAAGAGGCCGCCAAGCGGGCCGATGAGATCGCGGCTGCCGACCGCGAGCTAGGCGAGCTGGAAGTCGCGGGCAAGGCTTGGGCGGAAGCCGAGGCGGCGAGGCTCGAGATCGAAAGGAAGAGGAGCGAGACCGCAGCCGTCTCCGCGCGCCTCGCGGCCGCTCGGGAGGCGGAGCTGCGCGCGCTCGAGGCGCGAGACGCCACGGCTGTGGGTTCGGAGGAAGAGGCGGCCATTCGCGCGTCTTTCGAGAGCGACCGTGCCTCGGCGACTGTCGCGGAAGCCGCGCAGAAGGAAGCCGAGTCCGTAACCGCCCTGGCGGAGAAGGCGGACAAGCTTCGCCGGGCTTCCGCCGCCGCGGCCGCGGAAGCTTCGACCGCGTCGGAGCGTCTCGCCGAAGCCGTCCGAAGCCTGGCGGCTCTCGAGGCCGCGGAGAGCGCGAATCTCGCCGGGCGTCTCGCCCTCGGCCTCGCTCCGGGCGAGATGTGCCCCGTCTGCGGCTCGCGGGAGCATCCGGCGATCGCGTCATCCGATAAGTCTGCTCACCGCGATCTGGCGGATACCGAACGCGCTCTTTCGCTGGCGCGCGAAGCGCGGGAGGCCGCCCGCGAGGCCGAGGCCGATTCGCGCGCCGGGGCGAAGTCGGCTGAGGTGCGCGCCATGGAAGCAGAGGAAGAACTGGGTGGACTGGCCAAAGGACATTTTGCGACGTCGCTTTCCGAGGCGCGCGAGACCGCGAAGGCCGCATCCGTCGCGCTCGCGGTCTCGGCGGAGCGACTGCGGGAGATGGAGAAGAGGCGGGCGGCTTTTTCGCGCCTCGAAGCGGCGGTCGAGAATGCGCGTGTCTCGCGCGGCGAGGCGGAAGCCGAGGCGCAAAAGGCGGCGCTCGAGCTGGCACGGCTCGAGTCCACGCTCCTATCGGCCGCTTCGGGCGCCGGACTTGAGGATCCGGGGCCGAGGGCCGAGGCGGCGCGCGAGCGGCGCGATCGCGCCTCCACCGAGCGCTCGAGGCTGGACTCGGAGTATTCCTCGTGGGCTTCCGGGCTTCACGAAGCCGAGGCCCTCGCGTCGGAGCTCGATGCCCGAGTCGAGGATATTCGGCTTCGCCTGGACGAGGCGCGCCGAGCCGAGGCTTACGCCCTGGCCGAGGCGGGCTTCGAGGGGCCCCAGGCCGCGCGTGAAGCCCGGATCGAACGGCCGCAGATGGCGGCGCTCGAGGCGGTTGCCGCGGCCTATCGCGGGGACCTGGCGGCCGCACGCGCCGCCGTGGAGGCGATCGCCGAAGAGGTTTCCGCCGCTGCGGTCTCCGACGGCGGCGGAGCGGCCGTCGACGAGCTTACGCTCGCTGCGGCCGTGCGATCGGCCAAGGATTCGAGGGACGAGATACAGGGCAAGCTCGACGAGGCCCGCGCCAAGCTCGACGCATTAGGGCGCGCGCGCGACGAGAGGGCGAGGCTCTTGAAAGAGCGCGGTGAGCTCGATGCGTCCTGGTCGCGGATGAACGCTCTCTCGGTCCTGCTCAACGGAGAGATGCCCGGTCGCAGATTGCCGTTCAAGAACTACGCGCTGGGCGCATACTTCCGCGTCGTCGTCGGGCGCGCCTCGGAGCGGCTTGCGCAAATGTCGGACGGCCGCTTCGCCCTGGCCGCCGACGAAGGCTCGGGCAGGGGGAAGGCGGGCCTCGAGCTCCTCGTCCGCGACGCGCACACTGGGCAATCCAGGCCTGCCGGCACGCTCTCGGGCGGCGAGCGCTTCCTGACGTCCTTGAGCCTCGCGCTCGGCCTCTCGGACACGATTCGCGAGCGCTCGGGCGGGGCCTCGCTCGACGCCATTTTCATCGACGAAGGCTTCGGCTCGCTCGACGACGAAGCATTGGATCGCGCCATCTCGGTGCTCGACGAGGCCCGCGGGGCGAGGACGATCGGCATCGTCTCGCACCTCGCCGAGCTCAAGGCCAGGATGCCTTCGAGGATCGAGGTCAGCAAGGGCCGCTCCGGCTCGAGCGTCCGCATGGTATATTGAAGGGGATGTCCCTCGGTCTTCCCGTAGAGCCTTACGCGGCGGCCATGATCGCTTGCGCCCTCGTGTCACTCTTGTTGAGCGCGAGGTCTTTATTCGGGACGCGGAAAGCCCTCTCGGGGAGCTTCGCCTTCCTCCAGGCGACGATATTCGTCTGGAGCCTGTTCAGGCTCGTCCAATGGGAATCCTCTCGAAGGCTGGCCAGCTCGAGGCCCTCAAGTTCCAATACCTCGGGATAGCCTTCGTGCCGGCCGCCTATTACATGGTCGCCAGGGCGATGGTCAAAATTCCCGCAAAGGGGATCGAAATACCGCTCATCCTCCTGCCGGGGTTCGCCGTCGTCGCCCTGCTCGCGGTCGGCCGCTTGAACCGCTATTTCTGGAACGGCGACGAGCTGTCTCGCCTTCCTATCAATCCCCAAGGAGCCTGGGGTTTCTGGGCGTTCATAGTCTACTCCGTCATCCTGATCTCCATAGCCCTGCTCATCATGGTCCGCGCCTGCTTCCGTGCCCGTGGCATCGTCGGGCGCGGAATGCGCTACCTGACTGTCTTCCTCGCCGTGCCCAGCGCGACGAATGCCGTATTCCTCGCATTTTTCTTCCGCTCGACCGGCTATGACCCGACGCCGATCGCCTTCGCCGTCTCGGGCATCCTCATCGCGATCGTCCTCAGGCAGTTCGACCTTTTGGATGCCGTGCCCTACGCTAAGAGCGTCCTCCTCGAGTCGCTCGACTCGCCGCTGATAGTCGTCGATCCCGAGGGCCTCGTCGCGGGATCGAACGATGAATCGAAGCGAATCTCTCCGGCGATCGACCGGCTCGAGGGCAGGCCCATCTCGGAGATCGTGTCCGCTCTCGACGGGAGAGAAAAAGAAGGAGACGCGAAAGAATGGTCCTTCGGCGGCGTCGACTACCAGATCACCTGCCACGAGGTGCGGCAACGGGGCAAGTGGAGCGGAAGGTTTTATCTTTTCCGCGACATCAGCGCCCTCGTGAAGGCGAGGCGCGAGATAGAGGAGGCGCGAAACAGGGCCGACGAAATGAGCGCCCTCAAGAGCGCCTTCGTCGCGACCGTCAGCCACGAGCTGCGGAATCCCCTCAATGCGATAATCGGGCTCGCCGACCTGAACCTCCGGGCGGGCCCTCCGCCCGCGATCAAGGACGATCTCGAGGTCATCCTCTCGTCGGGGAACATCCTCCTCGGCCTCGTCAACGACCTCCTCGACCTGTCCAAGATCGAGGCCGGCAGGATGGAGCTCGAGAGAGTGGACTTCGACCTCCACGAGAAAGCCTCGTCGATGCTCAAATCTTTCAGGCCGGCGGTCGAGAAGAAGGGCGTCTTCCTCGACATATCCATCGAGGACGGTACGCCCCGCTATGTGAAAGGCGATCCGCTTCGCTACGGACAAATCTTGATGAACCTCGTGAGCAACGCGGTGAAATTCACTTCGAGCGGCGCCGTCACGGTCAGCCTCGCCTCGCTCGAGCCGCACCGTGCAAATAGCACCGATAGCGCCGATAGTGCCAATAGCGGCGACGGCGCGGACGACGATCCGCGAAAGCTCCTCGTGCTCACTACCGTCCGCGACTCGGGCATGGGCATCGCCCCCGAGCAGCTGCCGAGGCTTTTCCAGGAATTCTCGCAGGGTGCCCCGAGCATGGGACGTCGCTTCGGCGGAACCGGGCTGGGTCTCTCCATCTGCAAGCGGCTCGTCGGTCTCTTCGGCGGCGAGATCGAGGTGAAGTCCAACCCTGGGAAAGGCAGCGTCTTCTCGTTTACCGCCCGTTTCGAGCCGAGCGAGGAGTCGAGGATTCCCGCCTCGGCAGGCGCCCAGGGGATGTTGACGAGAGGCCCTGGTCTTCGGGTCCTCATCGTCGACGACGATCCCATCAACGTCGCCGTCGCGAGGCGCTATTTGGAGAGGCAGGGACAGCTCGCAGTCTCCGCGAGCAGCGGCGCCGAAGCCGTCGGCCTGGTCGAGTCTGCCGACTTCGACCTGGTTCTCCTCGATCTCGGCTTGCCGGACATGGATGGATTCGAGGCTTGCCGGCTCATCCGCGCGCAAGCGTCGGCGAAGTCGGGCGGCGAGCCCATGGTGGCCGCAATGACCGCCCGCGCGGAGAGCGGGGTCCGCGCGGCCTGCGCTTCCGCCGGAATGGCCGAGTGCCTCGCCAAGCCCCTCGACCCGGCGGCCCTCTATCGCCTCCTCGATCGCGTCGTCGTGGGGCTTCGCGAGCTGGGACCGCGCGCGGCGGCTTCGGTGCAGGCCTCGGGCTTCGAGGATTCGGGGGAGTCCGCGCGCGGCACTCATTCCTATTCGCCGGGGACTCCGCTGATCGACGAGGCGGCCCTGCTCGAGGGACTCGACGGCGACCTCCCTTTCATGCGGAAGCTGTTGGGGATTTTCATCGAGGAGGCCGACGGCCACCGCGAGGCCATCGTGCGCGCGGTCGCGGGACGCGACCTCGACACTCTTCAGCGACTGTGCCACGGCCTCAAGGGCAGCTCGCTCTCCCTCCACGCGAACGCGGTTGGAGGCCTGGCCGGGGAAGTCGAACTCGCCTGCATCAAGGCGAGGCGGCGCCCCCCGCGAGACGAGGCTTTCGGATCAATCGCGAAGTCCGTCGACGAGCTCGGCATGCTCCTTGCGGATACGACCGTCGCCGCGCGTGCGATCGTCGAGAGAGAGTAGCCCTACTTGAAGTACTTCATGTAGGCTCCGTAGCCCATCTTCTCCATGTCCGTCACCGGCACGAACCGAAGCGCCGCGGAGTCCATGCAGTAGCGCAGGCCCGTCGGCGCGGGGCCGTCGTCGAAGACGTGGCCCAGGTGCGAGTCCGCGTAGCGGCTGCGTACCTCGTCGCGCACCATGCCCAGGCTGGTGTCGGTCTTCACGAGCACGTTGGTCGGAACGAGGGGCCGCGTGAAGCTCGGCCAGCCCGTGCCTGACTCGAACTTGTCGCGCGAACTGAAGAGAGGCTCTCCGGAGACCACGTCGACGTAGATGCCCTCGCGGTGGTCGTTGAAGTACTCGTTGTGGAAGGGCGGCTCGGTGCCATCCTGCTGGGTGACCTCGAACTGCATTGCGGTCAGGGTCTTCTGCAGCTCGGTCTTCGTGGGCTTCATGTAGCCTCTTTCCCCGATCGAGGGCGGCGCGCCCGGATCGAGCAGGGCCGACTTCCCCCAAACCTTGGCGAAGAACTGATCGCGCCCCGAATGGATGCGGTAGTTCTCGTAGTAGGCGGCGTTAGTGATCCAGAACTTCTGGTGGTAGGCCTCGGCGGGCCAGAACTTGGGCGCCGCGCTGATCTGGGCCGCTATCGGCTTTCCGAAAACCTTGGACGCGTCGAGAGCGGCCTTGGAGGCCTCGGCCGCCGCCTTCTGGGCGTCGTCCATGTAGAACACCACCGGCCGATACTGGGGCCCGCGGTCGACGAAGGCGCCCGACGGGTCGGTCGGATCGGTGTGGTGCCAGTAGACGTCCAGGAGCTGGTCGTAGCTGATCCTCGAGGTGTCGAACGTGACGAGTACCGCCTCGACGAAGCCGTTCATCTCGTAGTCTTCGTACGTCGGGTTCGTAGTCGTCCCGCCCGTGTAGCCCGCGACGGCGTCGATGACGCCGTAGGTCTTGTCGAAAGCCGATTCCATGCTCCAGAAGCAGCCTCCAGCGAAGAGGGCGGTCTCGACTCCGTTTGTCGAGGCGGCTGCCCCCGCCGAGCCCAGGGACAAAATCGCGATCAGCCCGAAGGCCGTCGCAATGCGTTTAATGACCATACGTAAACCTCCGGCGCCCGAGGCGCCCATCAACCGAACGTAAACGAGAAGAGCCGTAGGCTCCCCTTCACTTCCAGCTTAAGTACGTGCGCTCCGCCAGAGCTTAGCGCGACGACGTGGTAGAGCCGGCTCGCATCGGGACGCGCGACGCCGCCGTGCAGGTCCCTGGTATCGGCGGCGGGCGCGCCGTCCACGAAGGCGGCGATGCTGCCTCCCCCGCCCGAAGGCTCGGCGACCACGTACACGTCCTTGGCGTTGAAGCCGAGCCAGAGGCTTCCCGGGCCATCGGAGGCGATGTACTGCCCCTTGATGGTCCATTTCCCCTGTAGGTTCCACTCGCCCTGCGCCGGAGTCCTCGCCGGACGGTAGTCGAGGACCTTGTCCGGCAGCGGGGCCACCGCCGAGGCGAAGCCCTTGCCTCTCTCGTAGCCGAGATAGGTCTCCGCCGTGATCGCCGCCAGCCGCGGATCGGGGGCGGATATGAGAGCCGAGGTCACCGGCGTTCCCGCCTCGGCCAGGAGCTTCCGGATGACCGTCTCGCTCTCTGCGTAGGAGCCTTCTCCGAAGTGCCAATACCTGACCCGTCCCTTGGCGTCGATGAAGTAGTGCGCAGGCCAGTACTTGTTCCCGTAGGCATTCCACTGAGCGTAGTCGTTGTCCTGGACGACCGGCCAGACCACGCCGAGGTCGCGCATCGCGCGGGCGACGTTGGCCGAAACTTTTTCGAAGGCGAACTCCGGCGAATGCACGCCGACTATGACGAGGCCTTTGCTCTTGTAGGCTTCGTACCAGGATTTGAGATAAGGCAGCGTGCGGATGCAATTGATGCAGCTGTATGTCCAGAAATCGACGAGGACCACCTTGCCGCGCAGAGATGCGAGATCGAGGGCGGCCGAAGGCGCGGGGATTCCCGTCGTCGCCGGGCCTGTGTTGAACCACGGACCTTGCGCGACGAAACTCGGCGCCGAGCCGTAATCGCCGAGAGAGTCGAGAGCAGGCGACTCGTCAGGCGCCCCAGAGAACACGCCGCTCTCGACGGCCGACGCATCTTGGGCCCCGCTCTGTGAGCGGGCGCCGCTCCTGGCCGCGAGCGCCGACTTTACGGGAGCGACGTTCTCAATGACCGTGAGGCCGGAGCCGTAGGAAGGAAAGGCCTTGAGGATCGCCGTCTGGATCTGGCGGTCCCATTGGAAGGCGAGGGCCACGCCCATGAATATCATCACGACGCCGAAGACTCGCTGCACGGTTCCGGCGTTCTTCGTGAGGCCGGGCACCTTGGCGATCAGCGCGCGCCCCCCGAGCATGATCGCCAGCATGGGGATGGCCGTTCCCAAGGTATACGCGAGAGTCACGAAGATCGAGCCGCCGTCCACTTTCTGCGTCAGCGCGAGGCTGATGACCGAGGCCATGATCGGCCCGACGCAGGGAGTCCATACGAGGCCGAGGCTGAGGCCGACCGGAACGCCGCCCCAGAAGCCCGCGCGCGCCTTGGCTGGCCTGGTCCCGCCTCCGCCGGCCCTCGATGCCAGGCGCGACGCCGCGACGTCGAAGAGCTCGCGGAGACGGGGCACCAGCATGACGAGGCCGAAGAGCACGATGAGCGCGATGGCGACATAGCGCATCGCGTCGGGCGAAATGCCGAGGGCCTGGACAATGGCCGACAGGGCCAGCGTGAAGAAGGTGAAACTGACCACGAAACCGGCGATCACTCCGAAGGGGCGGGCCTTCCCGCCCGAGCTGCCTCCCGCCAATACGATCGGGAGGACGGGCAAGATGCAGGGCGAGAGGATGGTTATCACGCCCGAAATAAAGGCGAAGGCGAGAAGGACTGCCATATTTTCCTCCGGGGCTTACATGGGCTTGGCGAGATTCTTGAGGATCCCGTCGATGCCGCCGCCGTTCCATGTCGCGAGCTTGGCGCCCATCGAGTCGATCTGCACGAAAGTGTCCTGGGCCGTGATTCCGTACTTGGCCTTGAGGTCGGCGCTCTTGTCGTAATCGACGACGACGACGTTCACCTTGCCCAGCTTCGAGCCGTTCGCGTTGATGTCCTTGAGGTCGGCCTGGCAGGAGGGGCACCAATCGGCCGCGAAGAAGAGGACCGTCGGATTCTTGGCGGCGAGGCTCTCGGCCTTCATCAGGCCCTTGTATTCGACCTTCATGCCGCTGCTTCGCGCCATGCGGAGCTGTCTGCCCATCTTCACGTCGGCGAGCTTGCCGCTCTTCTTCAAAGCGTCCAAGCTCATGTCGTCGCTCATCATCGCATCCGATGAAGAAGCCATGGCGCCGCTCGGCGCGGGCGCCATCATCTGACTGGCATCGGCCGGAGCGGTAGTGTCGGAGCCCGAACCCGACATGCTCGTGGACCCGGTCATCGCCTGGGCCGAGGAAAACGCGGCGAGGGCCGCGAGGATCAGTATCGCGAATGCGAGACGTTTCATCGTCCGCCTCCTGATAATCTCTCGTCGTCGCGTGCGCGGCGACACTAATTCCTGTATTCGTGACCAAATCAAGATCATCAGCTTTACGAGCACCATTCCCGCCAGGATGTAGAAGAGCCACGGGTCCGCACCTCCGTGAAAGGATTGGACCACTATTGCGAGGACGAGGAGAGCGACTCCCGCGACGTAGGCGAATCGACTCGCCCTGTAGAGGTGGAGGGCTTCGCGCTCGTCGCGCGCTTTTTGGCGGAACAGGATTCCCGCGTAAAGTCCCGCCGCCGCCACGAGGAGGGCTAGAATGCTCATCTGCACCTTGTTCGGCATGAGGAGGTCCAGCGGGTCCAGCTTCAGCGCCAGGAGGACGATGAAGGCCAGGGAGACGACGATCTCACCGAGGTTCGACAACATAAAAGAGTTC
>CAWHFT010000083.1:0-6227 GCA_963828175.1 uncultured Spirochaetota bacterium | reverse complement strand
CTGGCCGCGCTGATTTCCGCGCCCGTTAGGGCGCGGCCCCATTGAAGCCACCTTCGCCCCGATGCGGATGGCCTTCGAGCGAGACGATTTCACCCGTAGGGCGCGGCCCTTGAAGCGACAAGTTCATCGCCGCGCGCAAGGCGCTGACGAACATTTCCGCGCCCGTTCAGGCGCCGCCCGTTGAAGCTCAAATGTGTCGAATTTGGCCAGGTACAGTTTGCCAGGCCCTCATGTCCTTTCCCCTTCACTGCGAGATAGTCAGCAGGAAATAGCCGGAGTACAAAAGGCCGTTGTACATGACCGTGCAGCTGACGATGTGGTTTCCCACTGTCAACGTGCTTACTTGCGTCGTGTCGATGCTCAAGGATGAGGCCGTCTGGGCGGAGAACGGCAAGCTATTGCCGTCGAGGTACCAGGTCCAGCCGCTTTGCACGCCTTGTAGCGTGGTGTTCGTGCATCTGACGTTCACCGTATCGCCCATGTTCACGTTCAGTACGGAGGGATTAAAGGCGAGCCCTTGGGGCGATAGATCGAAGCTGACAGTGATGCCTGTGGTGTACCACTGGGCGTAAAGGGTGATCTCGTTGGCGGGCAGGGTGAAAGTCGCCGAGGGAGCGTACGCCACCGGACCGGTCGGCGTAGTGCTCCAGCCGTTGAAGACATAGTCGGTCCTGGAGAGGTTGCCTGGGCCGACCACGGTGACCGTCGCCCCGAGGCGATAGCTGACCGAAGCCGGAGCGCTCCCGCCCGTGGCGCCGTTGCCGTCGTAGTTGACCGGGAAGAAGTTGGCCTGACTGGTGGAGCTTACGGGGCTCGATACCTGGCCTGCCTGGTCGATGACGACGACGGAGTACGTGTAGCCGTAGCCGGCCACGGTATCCGAGCTCTGGAAGTAGCAGGCGTAGGTCCCAGAGAAGGGACATGGCGAAGGCGGGGTATTCAGGCTCGAGATCGAGTAGATGGCCGTGTTGGACGAGGAGGAGCCCTCTTCGGTCCAGGTGATCTGCAGTTGGGAAAGGTCGTCGTCGCTGGGCTGCCTGGGCAGGAGGATGGCGAGCACCGACTTCTGGTCCGAAGGGTTCACGACGGCGCTGAGCCGGGCGGCGGGGTCGGGAGGGCTGTCGCAGATGACCGAGAAGGTCTCGGGAGCATAGGTCTTGTTGATGGAGGCGACGTACTTACCTACGTTAAAGGTAATAGTCTTATGCTCGGCCAGGGGGTCGGCGAGGACGAAGGAGAAGGAGAGGTGCGTTGGATCGCTGGGCACGGGAGAGGCGCTCGGCTGAGTGGCAAAAAGCGAGTTATCGACGCCCCAGCCGAGCGAGTACGTGACGTCGAAGGACTTGGGATTGATTATGGCGAGGCTGCAGGTAACGGTGGTGGCGGAGGAGATGCGGTTGAGCGAGGCTAGGCTGGGGCTGAAAGTCTCCGAGCGCAGGAGGACGTTCGTCTCGCCGGTTTCCACGAAGGTTTGGAGATCAGCTTGCTTGAGTGGGCCGTTGCAGGAGGGGAAGCACAGGACGACGGCCGCGATCAAGAAGCCGAAAGGGATGGGCTGATGCTTCACCGAGGGTTTCATAGTTCAGACCACAACGAACTGCGACCGAATCCTGGGATTGAACTTGATCTTTATCTTGTTGCCGGAGCGGAGAAAATCGGGACTTGTGGCCATGACCGTTCCCGTTGTCTGGAACTCTCCGCCCAGCCTCGGCCAGACCTTGATAGTAAGTAGAAGCAACGGGCTCCGGTTAATCGAAATCCCCGTCTCCGTCGCCAACAGCACCTCGGCATCGCCTTCGAACACATCAGCCTCCCTTTCGCCTACGACCGGTTACGGCTGAAGAAGACTCTACCGTCAGGAACACGGGGCGGCATCCAACTCCGGGTTGGATTTTGCTCTCTTGGGATTTAATCCGAGTATGAGCGGTTCTTTCTATTCTGAACAAGGAATTAGCATTGGCCAATGGCCGGTCCGCGGAGCAAAAGTATGATACACTATGGTCTCGAGGGAAGGAGCATGAAGACCAAGGACAGGCAGTTCCTAGACCTTTTATTCAATGCTCCAGAGAGAGGCGTTTCCGACGAGGATCCCCACTATCAGGCCTTTTTCTTCCAAAGGTCCAAGGCGATCATGCGCCTCTCCATGCTGGCGCCGGCCGTCCTGTTCCTCGTCTCGGCGATAGCCGACCTCCTCCTCCCCTCGACCGATAAGGCTACTGCCAACAACTTCCGGCTTTACTTCTTCCTGCCCATTCTCTTCGCCGAGTTTCTCCTCTCCCTCACTCCCTGGTTCGAGAGGCACCATCAGCTCCTGCTGTGCCTCTCCATCGGCCTCGTCGCCAACGTGGCGGGGCTTTTTCATTACTTCTTGCCGGATACCGGCCTATCGGTGTTCTTTTACGAGTTCAATCCACTCATCCTCATACTATTCTCCTTCACCGTCTGCCGCCTAACCTTCCGAAACGCGATTCGCGTCTCGCTCGTCGTCTTGGCGACCTTCGAGGCGGCCGAGCTAGTGTTCAGGAATCCGGCGGCGAGCATAGCGGCCTGGAGCACCTTCATCTCGACCAATCGAATCATCGCATCCTTTTACGTGGTCTGCGTCTGGGCCTGCCTGTCCCTGGAGAATCAGGTCAAGCAGGAGTATATCGACAGAGGCAAGCTCCACGAACTCGACCGGCTGAAGACCGAGTTTTTTTCCAATGTCTCGCACGAGCTGCGCACTCCCTTGACCCTGCTCCTAGGGCCGGTCGAATCCATCATCCGGGGAAATTACGGGCAGAGCATCCTTTCCGACAACCCGGTTTTCTCGTCGATCCACGCGAACGCCAACAGGCTCCTTCTCCTGATAAATCGCCTCCTCGATTTCACCCGGCTCGAAGCCGGGCGGCTGGCGGCGCGCAAGGTCGCAACGGATGTTCCCTCCCTCGTCAAAGCCATCGTCCAGTCGGTCGACTCGGCTGCTCGGGCCCGCGGGCTCAGCCTCGCCTTCTTCGACGAGACCGAGGGCCTCGTCGCTCGAATCGACCCCTCGATGACGGAGAAGGCGCTTCTCAACCTCCTCTCGAACGCCCTGAAATTTACTGAGAAAGGCGGTTCGATCGTCGTCCAGGTCGAGCGCCCGGACGACGGCCGTTTTGCGATCACCGTCAAAGACAACGGAATCGGCATTTCCGAGAGCCACCTGCCGTTCATCTTCGAGCGATTCTACCAGGTCGATTCCGCAGCCAGCCGGCGATACCCCGGCACGGGCTTAGGCCTCGCCCTTGTCAAGCAGATGGTCGAGATCCAGGGTGGTACGATCTCGGCGAGGAGCAAGAGCGGGAACGGCTCGAGCTTTACTATGTCCTTTCCCCTGGAGGTGGCCCCGGCGGACGAGCCCGAAACGCCGGCCCTAGGCTCGGCCGACCAAGCCGCTGCCTATTTCCAAAGGGAGGATGCGGAGGGCAGGGCCGAGCATGCCGCTTGCGAGCAAGAATCGACGGGGAAAGAACCGCTGATCCTGATCGTCGAGGATAACGCGGACATGCGCGTCTTCATCAAAGAAAGCCTCGGCGGAGCGTATCGGTTCCTCGAGGCAGGAACGGGACGCGCCGGGCTCGAGCTCGCCCTGAACTGCAGTCCCGACCTCATCCTCACCGACCTCATGATGCCGGAGATGGACGGGATTCAGATGATCCGGGAAATCGGGCGACACGAGGAGTGCCGGGGGATTCCCATACTCGTGCTCAGCGCCCGTGCGGACGAGTCCGACCGGCTGTCGGGCATCGAGTCGGGCGCCGTGGACTACATCACCAAGCCTTTCTCTGCGAGAGAGCTCTCGGCGCGGCTGCGCGCGCATCTGCAGCTTAAGCAGCTTCGCGACGAGCTCTCGGAGAAGGCGGATCAACTCGAGCTGAGCGAGGCGAGATACAGGGAGATAGCCGGAATTCTCGGCCTCCGGCATCGCCGAGACCGACCCTCAGGGCAAGTTCCTGTACCTCGACCTCAACGCGAGGGAGCTTCTCGGCGTCGAGGAAGTCTCGGGCCGCCGGGTGACCGAGTTCCTCGTCGAAGGCGACCGCGAGAGAATGGAAGCCGCGCTAGGGATAGGCGACCTGTCCCGCGACGGCGGACCGCCCTTCTTCCGCTTCGTCCGAGGGGACGGTCGTCGATTTACGGCATACCTCAAGCTGTCGCGCGCTCCGTCGTTTAGCACTAGGGCTTCGCCAAACGGCACCATACGTATTTCTTTCATGGATGTCCAGCCGGTCCTCGAAAAGCTGCTGTGGCCCGGAGAAAAATTTTTTGCCTCCTACCAAATCTCCGAGCGAGAGCGCGACATTGTCAGGGAAATGCTCCGAGGAAGGTCGATCAGGGAAGTCGGGGCCGCGCTCTTTATTTCCGAGGCTACGGTGAAGTCCCATCAACAAAATATCTACAATAAACTCAAGGTCTCGTCAAAGAAACAGCTGTTCGACCTGATACGACAGGACATCCTCGGCGAGTACGGAAGAGAGACTCTCGCCTTCTCGCTTCTCAATGGTTTTTTTTCAGACGAATAGTCTCTTTCGGCAAGCATTGATGTTTTCCCCTAAGGAGATAATCGCATATCAGTGCGGAGCGCGCAAATACCCCCACAAAGACCCTCGACCTGGGTTCGTGTTATGGAAACGCCTGGTCTCAGACTCCCGAGCCCAATAGTCTCGGCAATCGGCAAAGGGCGGCCCTTCTCGCCGGAATGATTGAACCTGCAAGGCTTGATCCGATACCGATAGCCGCACTGAACAAAAACTGCCAAACCCTATAGTCGGCGTGATAGATTTCTCCGAATGGGATGGGGAAGTCCTTAGGGATATACGATGATAGATCCACGCCCGCGATGCCGAGCCAAGCGGTCATTGGCGCTGCGACTATAAAACCCGCCGCGGTGCCCAAGGCTGCCAGCACTAGCCTTCGAGCAGGATAAGTCCTCGGACATCGCGAGAGCGAAAGCCGATTGCACGCAGGGCCGCGAGCTCGCGGTGGCGCTCGTGTACCGACATCGACATCGAGTTCAAAATGCCGACGATGATGAGGCCGAACAGGATTACCGCCACGAAATAAAAACTGTCTGAATCCGCGCGGACCCCGGAAACCGTCGCTTTGGCGAATTCCTCCCAGCCGTAGGCGGCGAGAGTATTGTCTTTCAGGACGAAGCTTGAAGCCGCCTTCTTCACCTCATCCATTCGCGGTCCCGCGAGGACGATTCGCGTAACCTCGTCGCCGAGGTCGAGGAGGTCCTGCGCGCTGGCCAGGTCGATAAAGGCTATACCGTCATCCATCGCGCCGAAACCGAATGAGAAAATCCCGCGCAGAGGAAGTTCGATCCTATTTTCCACGCCGTACCGATCTGTCGCCGAAATGATGACGCTCGCACCCGGCTCGAGTTTCAGCTTCTTCGCGATCGTGGGACCCAGAAGCAGGCCGGGGGAACCGTCGAGGTAGGAGCCCCGCTGGATTTTTTTGGACAAGATGGTGACGCCGCTCTCGGCCTGGGCGTCGATTCCCTGTCCGAGAAGTTGCATGGATCCGTTCGGGGTGATGACCTTCGCGAGAAAATCGATTCGACCGCTGGCGCCCGAGACTCCCGGCATCTCGAGAAGCCGTTTCCGCGTGGCCTGATATTCGGGCAGCGTCAAATCCAGGGGGAATCGCGCCGCGACCTCCTCGTATCCCGTGCGCAGAAGCTGGGCGGCGCCGGTCTGGAAGCGGATGATCGCGCTGTAAATATAGGTCGAGTAGCCTTGCACCCAGCCGAGGGCCACGATCATGATGGCGACGCCGAGGCCGATCGCGATAGCGTTGAGGATACTGCGTCGCCTGTTCCTGAATACGTTCCTCGCCGCCAAGCTCAGCATATTCATTCGATACTCCTACGCATTCTTCAGGGCGTCGACCACGGTCGGGCGAGTGCCCGTAATGGCGGCGTACAGGCTCCCGACAAGGGCGATGAGGAAGCCGAAGCCCATGTTCTCGAGGGTCACCAGGAAATTGAGGCCGAAGAGCATGACGTCGCCGCCTCCGAACATGTGGCTCGCGTCTCCGATGGATAGCCCATGGCGCCGAAGATACAGAACGACGGGGAGGGCGAGCGCCGTGCCGAGAATGGCTCCCGCGATGCCCTGGCTGCCCCTCCGCGAGGACGAGGAAGACCTGCTGCCGCCGCTTCATACCTATCGCGCGGAGCGTCCCGTATTCCCGCTTCT
>CAWHFT010000082.1:0-8156 GCA_963828175.1 uncultured Spirochaetota bacterium | reverse complement strand
CAGGACGAGGCACAGCAGGAGCGCGGTCCCGGCGACAGGCAGGAAGGCTTTCTTCGCCGCGAGCCCTTCGCTTGCTGCCGAGGCCTCGGCTCGGGAAGGAGCGGGCAGCCAGGCCGCGCCGGTCAGGCCCTCGCCGAGAAGATCGGCCGCAAAGGCCCGATTGCCAGGGTCGGCGAGTCTGCGATTCTCGAGGAAGAGGGGCCGGGCGCCTGCGAGGGCCCAGCCTTTTCCCTTGCGGACGAGAGCTACGCGAATCGCTTGCGCGTCGGAGAGGCCGACATATCCTTCCCTGCCGGCGCCCGCGAAGTACAGGGAATCGGAAGCTTCGATATCCACGACCCTGCCGATATATTTCCCGCGCGCCCTGTGGTTGGCCTCGCCGCGAACTTCGCTGCTTTTCTTCGGGACGAGCTCCGGGAAGGAGGTCAGGGCGGGCTCCCCCTCATCGCTGAGGTCCTGCCATGCGATCACCAATCGTCCGCCGTCCTTAACCCATCCGGCTAGGGAGCCTTCCGAGTCGTCATAGGCGGCGAGCTTCTTTCCGTCCGCGACGACGAGTCCCGCGGAGCCGAAATCGATGTCCGCCACCGAGGAATATCGCCTCACCTCGATCGTTCCCGAGAGCGCGCGATCGAGGGCGAGCCAAGGATTCCAGGACTGCGGCCCGGCCTTCGCTACGCTCAACCTTCACCTCGCGAAATTCGAATATTCGGGTGGCCATCGCCCCGAGAATCACCAGGGCGGCCGCGAATACGGCAGCGCCGATCAGACGGTTGCGGCTCATCGCACTGGCCCGCTCGCGATGCTCTCGAGCGCGCCGACCATTCGCTCGAAATCCTCGACGGATGGCTCTTTCCCGGCCCAGGCCAAAGCCGTCCATGCGGCGACGATGGGCGTGAAGACAGCCGCGAAGATCGCTTGATCGGGGCCGCGCATACCCGATAACAGGGCTTGGTCTTTACAATCCGTTTCGGTCGAGCTTTCGTCCAGCTTCCACTCGAGCTCTTCGATGCCGTGAGCTATCGCGGCCCGATAGAGCCCCGCGAGGGCGGCGCGTCGGTCCCCGCTTTGCCATAGGTTTTCGACGGCTTCCAGGGTGAGCTCGGGGCTCTTCGATTTCACGAAAAACGGCCGAGCCGCTTTTCCTTTTCCGTCGAGAGTATGACGGCGCGCGAAAGCGAGCCTGCGGCGACCAGCGAATATCGCAATTACGACCAAGGACGCGATGGCCGCCGCCCCTATGATTCGCAGTCCCTGCGAAGCCAGTCGTTCCAAGGCTCCCGGCTCTGCGCCGATTGCGCCAGAGGCATCGATGGGCTTTTTCGGCGTGATGTCTTTTCTCAACGCGAGGCGTTTCTCCATCCGCGGAGTTCCGAAGACGGGGTCGGTAAGCACTGAATCGACTCTATCGGCGAAGGCGCGTTGCGTGGAGTCCGCATCTTCCGCCCACATCGATTGCTTCCCCATCCAGGTGCCAAATCCCAATAGCAGGATCAATACGATTGTTTTGAGGGCTTGCGACCTCCCCGCCCTCAAGCGCTTGAAGCGCAGCTCGATGTCCCACCCTTCGGCGATGGTCCTGCGATTCAAATAAAGGGAGAAACAAGAAAGGACGTAGAGCGGCTCGATGACCGAAAGGACGATGGCATAGACGATCACGAGGAGCGTGAAGTAGCCGGGCGTACCGAGGCCGAAGCGATCCGAGCCGAGCAGGTCTCCGAGCGTCAGCGCCGTGGCGATGGCGATGGCCCATTCGAGGCACGCGAAGAGGGCCGTAGTCGCGATAACCCATCCGCGGTTCTCGACGAGCAGGCCACGGATTCGGGAGCGATGCTCCCTGCCTCGCGTATTCTCGAACGCACGAGCTGGCAATAGATATGCACGCCAAGGGCTCAGCCGTCTCCACGTCAAGTCGAAGATCAGGCCGAGGCGCAGCGACTTGAGGAGCGGTCTCGTAATCTCGGGCGCCTTCGAGCGAGGGGAAAATAGAAGGACTCCCGCGGGCACTACGACCAGCCGGTCGAGGAAGGGCTTCTGCCACCACAGGGCAAGGATGACGAGCCAACGCAGGTGCATTGGCAGGACGAGGCAGGCGACGGATGCCGCAGCCGCAATCGTGACCGACGCGGGGGAGATTTGCTTCCACCAACGCCTAAGCATGAGGACGCCAAGGTCGATAGCTTCCCAAGGGTGGCGAGCCCGCAAGGCAAAGGCGGAGTCATCGAGCACGCTTGGCTCCTCCGAACGCGAGATAGGCGATGACCGCGAGCCAGAGCACGGCCGCGACGCCGTATTTGATGCCGGCTTCCATCGGGCGCGCGGACCAGAAGGATTCGACGATGGCTGCAACGGCCATGAAAGCGAACGCGAGAGCGCCTACCGGAAAGGCCCGGGCGCCCGCGAGCCTCAAGGCCTCGTATCTCGACGCCCGCCCCGGCGCGAGCAGGGAGCTCCCCAGGGCGAACCCGGTCGAGGCGAATAGGACGAGGGACGTGAGCTCGAAGGCCGCATGGCCGCAGGCGAAGGGGAAGAAAGTCCTGCCATATCCCGCAGTGACCATGGCGGCCGCCGCCGCGCCCAGGTAGGCGCCGTTGAAGACGAGAACGAAGATGCTGCCCAACCCGCCGAGCAGGCCGCCCGCGACGGTCCCCAGGCCGATCCCGATATTGTTCGAGATGTAGAAACCGAACATGTCGGCGTCGTTCGTCACGTCCCTAGGCTTGAGGAAATGCTCCGACTGGGGATCGTACATCGATTCGAGGGAGGAGACGGTGCCCTCTCCCAAAATGGACGCCGCGCGGTCGCGATCCCCGAACGCCCAGCCGAATACGATAGCCGCGCTTCCGTAGAATGCGACCGCGCAGATCAGGACGATGCGCTTCATCTGTCTGACCGCCGCCGGAGCGACGGCCGCCCCGCGCGCGATGCCGTCTATGAGGTCGGGTCGTGGAGGCCGATACAACACCAGTCGCGCGTCCATTACGAGGCGGTTGATCTTTTCCTGTAGCTCCAGCGAGAAGTGCTCGGCCCGGGCGCGGTTCAAGTCCCTGCACGACTCGCGGTAGAGCCTCGGAAATCTCGCGACGGCTCGCGGGTCGCGGAGTCCTCGGCGTTTCCCGCGCTCGAGAAGCGAGTTCTCGATCTCGCTCCAGGCTTCCGAGCGCAGACGAACGAATTCTCCCTCCGTCATCGGGAGGCTCCAGAGCCCGGTCCTCGCAGGCCAGCGCACCATGCTCCGACACCGGCGAGGAGATCTGAGGCCCGACCCGATCCCTCGGCGACGAAGGCTTCGTCCCCCATGAAAAGAGGGAGGCCGATCCGCGCGAGCTCGTCGGCGCGCTCCGGTCCGAGGGCCCGGCGGCGACGCGCGAATTCCATGGCGGCGTCGGAGGAATCCTCGTCGACAGGCTTTCGTGGCGGCACAGGAGAGACGCCGGAAAAAGCGCTTGCCGGGATCTGACGGGCGATTCGTTGCGAGGCGTGGACCACCAGGGTGCCCGCCACGAGATCGCCTAACCTGCGAAAACCCGGGACGATTAGCATCGAGGCGAACCCGACACCGCCGACCTCGTCGGCGACTCGCAACAGGTTGCGCAGCAGCGCCGCGTATGGCCTGATGCGAGTCCCGTCGCGCATGACGACGCGCAGGCCGACGATCCTCTTGCCGGGAGTGAAGCCACCGGACGCGATCTCGCACGCGGCCATGTAGAACCATTGGATGAAGAAAAAGGCTAGGGAATACAGCCATTTCCCCTTGATGGCCAATATCGAGAACGCTATCACCACGCCGAGGAAGCCGAGCAGAATCGCGAGCTGATCGATGCCCAAAGCCAGCGCCCGTGGCGCCGGTCCCGCTGGGAAGAGCTCCACCGCTACCCCTTCGGGTGTGGCGACCCGGATCGCCGTGTCGGAGGATGATCTCCTAGCGCGCAGAGGCGGCCACCGCCACTATTATGCCGACGACTATCACTACCGCATAGATGGACATGAAAACGATCAACGTGACGCCGTAGAATTTGACCCATTTCTTGAAAGCCGCCACGAACTGCTCGATGTCCTTTGAGTCGCCCCGCAGGCGGAATCTTTTAGCCGCGCTGCCGATATTGACCATGAACAGGGAGGGAAAGAACGCGAACGCAGCGATAACGACGTAGATGAGGCCCAAGATTCCTCCGGTGGCACCGCCGAGTCCTTTTAGGAACGGCATCACCGTGGTCAAGCCCGAAGTGAGGAGCCCCGCGGCGAATACGGATGCGATCGCGACGAGCACGATGAAACCGGTGCCGATGAAGCCCATCACGCCTAGAAAAGTCGCCCAGGGGCCGGCTTTCGAGACGAGCGATGCGGTCTTTTCGGTGATGCCGCCGGAGACGGCCTCTAGGGGGCCGGTCGAGATGGTCGCTTGTGGCGCGCTATAAGGGTTTGCTAAATCGCTCATTTTGTCCTCCGTCCTTCATTCTCTCGGCTACATCCTACCTCAGAGGCGATCGCCCTGCAACGATACCGGAAGCCGCGATAGATCTGGCCGTCCAGGTCTTCCACGGTCGGTCGCGATGAGGAACACGCCCCAGGCGACCTTCCCGTCCGTTCCGATCCTCGAAAGAGGTTTCGAGGAGAGCGACAGTGGATTTCTTTATCTGAGCTTCTCGACACTGGGGATCGGAAGCTGCTTGCCGGCGCGCCCATTACTACACTATGGAACGCCTTTCCTGCTATAGTCGCGGCATGGCGACTACCTTCGACGACAAGAAGATCATCTATACGATGGACCGCGTCACCAAGCGGCACGGGACCAAGGTGGTGCTCAAGGACATCAGGCTCTCTTACTACTACGGCGCGAAGATCGGGGTCATCGGCCTCAATGGCTCGGGGAAGTCGACGCTGCTGAGGATCCTAGCCGGGCAGGACACGGAGATCCTCGGCGAGACTTCCGTGGCGCCGGGATACACGATCGGCTTCCTGGAGCAGGAGCCGAAGATGGAGGCCGGCAGAACGGTCAAAGAGGTCGTGAGCGAGGGCGTGCAGGAGACCGTCGATATGCTCGCCGAGTTCGAGGCGATCGGCGAGGCCTACGGCGATCCGGACGCGGACTTCGACAAGCTGGCGGCCAAGCAGGCGAAGCTGCAGGAAAAGCTGGACTCGTGCGACGGCTGGAACCTGGACGCGCGGCTCGACTTGGCCATGGATGCGCTGCGCTGCCCGCCTGCCGACAAGGTTGTCGACGTGCTGTCGGGGGGCGAGCGGCGGCGCGTGGCGCTCTGTCGGCTTCTGCTCAAGAAGCCTGACATCCTGCTCCTCGACGAGCCGACGAACCACCTGGACGCCGAGACGGTGGCCTGGCTCGAGCGCCACCTGCGCGAGTACGAGGGCACGGTCATCGCGGTGACGCACGACCGTTACTTTCTCGACAACGTGGCGGGCTGGATCCTCGAGCTCGACCGCGGCGAGGGCATTCCGTGGAAGGGCAACTACTCGTCGTGGCTCGATCAGAAATCGAGGCAGCTCGAGATCGAGGAGAAGGGCGAGTCGGCCCGCGCCAAGACGCTCGAGCGCGAGCTCGAGTGGATAGGCATGAGCGCGAAGGGGCGGCATGCGAAGTCAAAGGCGCGCATCGAGCGCTACGAGAAGCTCCTGGCCGAGGATGGCAAGGAAAAGCTGCGTGAGACGAAGATAGTGTTTCCAGCCGGGCCGAGGCTGGGCAATGTGGTCATCGAGGCGAAAGACCTGGCAAAGGGCTACGAGGGCAAGCTGCTGTACGAGAAGCTGTCCTTCGAGGTGCCGCCGGGGGCGGTCGTGGGCCTGATCGGGCCCAACGGCGCGGGCAAGACGACGCTCCTGCGGATGATCACCGGGCAGGAGAAGCCTGATGCCGGGACGATCCGCCTGGGCGACACGGTCAGGCTCGCCTACGCGGATCAGATGCGCACGGGTCTCGATCCGGAGAAGACGGTATGGGAGCAGCTCTCGGGCGGCCTCGATGTCATCAAGCTGGGAAAGCGAGAAGTGAACTCGCGGGCCTATTGCACCTGGTTCAATTTTTCGGGTACCGACCAGTCGAAGAAGGTCGGGGTGCTTTCGGGTGGGGAGCGCAACCGGCTCAACATGGCGATGATGGTGCAGGATTGCGCGAACGTGCTCTTGCTCGACGAGCCGACGAACGACCTTGACGTGAACACGATGCGGGCGCTGGAGGAAGCCCTGGACGACTTCGCCGGGGTTGCCCTGGTCGTGAGCCACGACCGATGGTTTCTCGATCGGGTCTGCACGCACATCCTGGCATTCGAAGGCAACAGCGAGGCGATCTGGTTCGACGGCAACTTCACCGAGTTTGCCGACTGGCGCCGAAGCCAACTGGGGACCGAGGCGGATCGGCCGCATAGAATTGTGTATCGGAAACTGGAGAGGTAATAAGGGATCGACCCAACTCGAGCTTGAAAACGGGATGTACAGCGCTTACTATTCGAAGCTGAATAAAGACTATCTCAGGAGCCTGGCCGAAGTTCGGCCGGGCATGGGGAGACTCATAATGCCGATGCGCCCCGTGTCGTTCTTCACCGCCGCCTACGTCGAAAAATCGCTTCAGGTTCGCAAGAAGAGCCGGATCCTCGCGACCATCAACCTGATATTCGGCTCGGTCTCCGTGCTCTTCGCCATATTGATGTCGATCACAAAATCGGTCGTGCCTTCTTTCGTGTTCATGGGGCTCGTCGTTTTCTGCGCAGTGGTGCTCGCGATGCTGCGCGCAGGGAAGTACCATGCGGCATCGTCCGTTTTCTTGTACGGCGTTTTCGCTGCCATGTTCATCGCGATAAAATTCGGCGACCACCCTTTGGAAGTCTACAACAGCTATGTAATGGGAACCTTGGGAGGGTTCCTTCTAGTCGTGGCGTCCCTTGTCGCCGATAGGGCCGTTCAGCCGATCGTAATCGGTCTTCTCAACCTGGTTTCGATCGAGGCGATCTATTGGACTGGCACCTTCCCGAGCGATAATCACTCGTTACGACGCTGGCCATCCAGAATCTGTCGGTGGCATCCATCCTGACCATCATCGGGGCGGGTGTCGCAGCCTACCTCGTCCGCTTTGCCACCGATCTTCTGGGCGACGTGGAACGAAAGGCCCAGTCGGCCGAGCGCAGTTACGACGAGCTCAACGCTGCCATGGGCAAGGCGCAAGCGGCCTCCCAGCGCATCGGCGAGGCCCTTTCCGCGAGCGTGGCGAGGACCACGGCCTCAATCGGGCTGCTCAGTGAGCAGGGGCAGGGCATATCCCGCGGCATGGATGAGCTCGACACCGCCCTCAGCGCCTCGGGTGAGGCCAACAGGAAGGCCGGGGATAGCCAGAGCCAGGTCAAGAACGCCCTAGCGGCATACACGGAGCAGGTGGCCCGCGCGTCGGCGGCGATCGAGGAGATGGCTGCCGCGGCCAGTTCCCTCGCGGTGCAGGCGTCGAGCAAGAAGGAGGCGGTTGCCGGCCTCGTCGAGACCTCGACGGCTGGAGAGCGGGTGCTCGCGTCCATGTCCCAGTCGATGGAGCAGATCCAGGCATCGGCCGAAAAGGTCGCCGAGCTCGGCACGATCATCGGCGACGTTGCCGACCGGACGAACCTTCTGGGGATGAACGCCTCCATCGAGGCGGCTCATGCGGGAGCGGCGGGAAGGGGCTTCGCGGTCGTGGCCAACGAGATTCGGGCGCTCTCGATAGAAGCAGGTAAGAGCGCGCGCGTGATCGGCGATACGCTCAAGGAAGTGCGTGCCTCCATCTCCTCGACGGTATCGAGGAGCTCCGAGGCCTTGGCCTCGTTCCGGAAAATAACCGAGAACATCAAAGGAGTCACGCAGATGATCGAGGAGCTCCTAGGGAGCATCCAAGAGCTCTCCGCAGGCTCCACGGACGTCGTGGGGGCGGTGGAAGCCGTGGCCGAGCTGACGAGGTCGACGGAAATAGCGGTCGACCACTCATCCACGGGCATGGACGACTCGCTCCGGGAAATGGATGCTGTGGCCGAGATCGCGTCGCGGGTGCGAGTGGAGACGTCGGAGATGTCGGGGCGTTTCGACGAGATGCGCAAAGATTCGGACGAGGTTCGCGTGCTTGGCGGGGACAATCTCGAGACGATACAAGCTCTCAGGTCGAGCCTCGAGGGCTTTTCGCGCAA
>CAWHFT010000081.1:0-5180 GCA_963828175.1 uncultured Spirochaetota bacterium | reverse complement strand
CGGCACCCAGGGAAAGTGGCATTAAGCATCTGGACCATATTCAACAAGGGGATCGGATTTTCGTAGGGATGGGCAGAGTTCGCGTTGAAGATTCCGCCGCCATTGGTCCCCAGCATTTTTATGGATTCCTGCGACGCCAGCGGACCTTGCTCGATCACCTGGCTCGTGCCCTCCAGCGTAGTTGCATTCGCAGGTCCCTTGAATTTTTGATCGCGCACTGCGGGACAGAAAGCCCAGTGGCCAGAATGCAAACGGGAAGGAGGACATAAACCGAACTCCGGGTAACATCGACCCAGAAATTGCCGATGGTCTTCGCGCTGTGGCGGGCAAAGCCACGAACCATGGCAATGGCGACGGCGATACCTACCGCAGCCGACACAAAGTTCTGCACCGTGAAAGCCGCCATGTTCGTGAAGTAGCTGACCGTCATCTCAGGCGAATAGGACTGCCAGTTGGTGTTCGTCAGGAAGCTGACGCCATTGTTAAACGCCAGATCAGGGAGTCATCGGGGTGGCACCCTGGGGCGCCTGCGGCGTTGAGAAGTGCATGGGGTTCAGGGGGTCGCTCTGTCCCTCGAAGTTCAGGGCGATGCGGTGGCGGCGGGCGGGCACGAGGACGCTCTCGACGTCGGCCATCGTCCGCGTGGAGACGGCCGGCCAAGCAGGGCGCGGGCCTTGGCCGCGAGGACTATGGCCTGGGCGCCGCGAGGGCCGGCCCCGTAGCGCGCGAACCGTCGGACCCGCTCGGGAGAGAGCGGGGCCCTCGGGCTGGGTGCCGAGGACGATCCGGGACGGTGTCGAGGATGGCGGGGGTTGCCACCACCTCCGCGTCGCCGCTGCAGCGCCAGGATGTCGGCCTCGCGCATCACGCCCTCGGCCGCCGCTTCCGCCGGTCCGGACGTGCGCTCGAGGATGCGCACGAGCTCCTCCTGGCCCGGATGGCCACGATGATCTTGAAGAGGAATCGGTCGACCTGGGCTTCGGGCAGGGGATAGGTGCCTTCCATCTCGAGGGGGTTCTGCGTCGCGAGGACGAGGAACGGCCGCGGCAGCGGATAGGTCCTCCCCTCACCGTCACGGCCCGCTCCTGCATGGCCTGCAGGAGCGCAGGATTGGGTCTTCGGGGAGGCGCTTAATCTTGTCGGCGAGGACGAGGTTGGCGAAGACGGGGCCAGGCTCGAAGCGCAGGCCGAGGCTGCCGCCGTCGCCGTCCTCGCCCTGGGCGATCATCGTGGCGCCCACGACGTCCGAGGGCATGGAGATCCGGCGTGAACTGGACGCGCGAGAATCTCATCATGAGAGTGTCGGCCAACGTGCGCACGATGAGCGTCTTGCCGAGGCCGGGGACTCCCTCGAAGAGGACGTGCCCCTCGCACAGGAGGGCCACGAGGGCGAGGTCGATCACCTCGTCCTGGCCCACGATGATCCTGGCAATCTCCTCCCCGCCTCTCGCCATTCCGTCCACGCTGGCGGCTATGGGCATCTCTTCGCTGTTCATCGGGTTTCTCCTTTCGATAACGCAATGAAGTACGAGCGACGAAGTCCTCGTATTCCAGGGGCACGCCTTCGCGGGCCATCGCCGATTCGGCGCTCTTGCGCGAATCCGGCACGAGCCGCGAAATTTGCGTCGAGGACGCTTGGCCCGGCAGCACGAGCTCGAAAAAGCTCGCCTTCTTGGAAGGCTCGAGGACGGCTTCCTTCCCGCTCGAGGAGGGCTGGATCTCTCCCCACGCGCCTTCCGACCCCGAGCCCGTGCCGTAATCGGCTCCGCCGATCCCCGCGCCTCCGGCGCCGCCCCCGGAATCGTCTCTGTTCGCTGAAGGCCTATCCCCCGCGGATCCCTTTCCCTCGGAGCCTTGGTTGCCCCCGGATTTGCCGGGTTTTCCTGCGAAGCCGTCTCCGGAGGCGCCCGGTCCGCCGTTCCTGCCGTCTATCGAGGGCGCGGCGCCCCGTCCTTGGCCTTGTCCCCGCTGGAGTTCTCCCGGAGCCTGGGCGCCCATCGCCATCGCCAATGTACGCGAGGTTTTTTGTATCAGCTCCCGCTCTCGGGTGAGTTTTTTCTTCTCGGCCTCGCTGAGGGAGCGTTCGATCCGGGAGCCGTACTCCGAGTCCGCGGCCTTCAGCATGTCGCGCAGGTCGTCCAGCCGTCCCTCGAGCAACGCCCGCTCGGCGAGCTTCGCGAGGCGCTTGTCGTCGGGGAACAGCGAGGCGGCGAAGCTCGAGGCTGCCTCGCCATTCCCCGCTGCGGAGGCGCTCGCCGTCGCTTTCGCCAGCGCGGCCGCTTCGGCGGAGCCGCCCCGTGCTGGAGCCCTCGCCTCGGCCTCCGGAGCTTGCCCCGCAATAGGGGCTGCGAGAAAAATCAGGTAAGCGCCTATCGCGCAGGCGAGAGCGGCGATCCCGGCCCGCTTGGCTAGGGGCTTGGGGGAGGCTTTGATGGTCGAAGCGCGAGGCAGCAGGCTCTCGGCCCTGCCCACGACCTCGCCGTCGAAAAGGCCGCCCGAGCCGCGCCCGACGCAGACGAGGGCGGCCGACAGCAGCTCCTCGTCGCCGAGTCGAATATCGAGCCAGCGGGCGGCTCCCTCTTCGTCCATCCGCGACTTCCAGGCTTTGAGGGCGCCCGCCGCTGCGCCACCCGCGACGAGCGCGGCCCAGAGCGCATAGGCCGGCGCCCCGAGACCCAAGGCCCGCGCGGCGGCGACGAGTAGACCCGAGCCGATCGCAGCGGGGGCCGCCCAGACGAGGGCGCGATAGGCGACGATAGTCGCGTTGAGCCGGGCGCGCGCGGCCCGCAGTTCGGTCAGCAGGCGCTCACTCATGCTTTTTCCCTCTGAAGCGGGATAGAGACAGTATCGGGGCGGCGAAGAGGAGGCTCGCGGCGAGGAGCTCCGCGCCCATCCCGACGAATGGCGAGGACCCTCCCGATTCGTTCATGAAGCTCCAAACCTGCACGAAAGGATTCGAAACGGCGATGGCCGGCGAGAAGGGGGCGGGCCCAGCCACAGAATGAGGGCGGCTAAGCCCACGAAATTATCGGATAAGAAGGCAACGCTCACCGACGCTAGATAGGCGATCAGCCACGAAAGGGCGCAGAGCGCGAGGGCTGCAGGCTCGAGGCCCCAGGCGATGGCCGATAGAGCGAGGGCCGGCGAGAGAACGAAGACGACAAAGGCCCAGGTCACGAGGGCGAACAAGGTCCTCCCCACGACGCTCTCCATGCGCCGCGCGTCTTTGCCGGACTGATGAAGTCGACTGCCTTCCATCCAGCCGAAAAGGAGGAAAAGGCCGGTCGCGGTCAAGTTAAGAAGGAGGGGGCCCGCCAGGCTGATCGCGCCGACGATGCCCATCGCGGCGGCGGATTGGATGCTGACCTTCCTCATCCTGAGATCGCGCCAATGCCGCAATTCCTCGAGGGCGAAGGCGAGCATCAGGCGCCCTCCTTCGGAGGCGAGCCCCTCTCCGCCGTCTGGCCCGCGATCGGAAGGACCCAATAGAGCTTGCGAAGGCTTCCGCCGGCGATTTTGAGACCGAGCGATGGCGCCGCGCTCAATCCGACGAGCATTGCTTTCGCGGCCCCGGATCTTGCGATTCCGCCTCGGAGCGCATTCAGCCAATTCATTTCGCTTTTAAGCCATGAAGGCGCATCGTCCGATCTCCTCCAGGTTCCGGCCCGAGCCTTTTCCCACCACTGTCCCGAATCGCTCAGGAAAGCCATCGCGCCGGTCGAGTCGAGTTCGGGTGGTCGCGTGCCGTCGCGCGGATAGGAGCCCGAGGCCAGGTAGGGAAGCGTCGATCCCGCGAGGCTGCGCTGCCCGAGGACGGCCGCCAGGGATAGGCTCTCGGAGTCGGCCGAAGCAAGACTAAAATCGGCCTTGGCCGTCGCATGAACCCACGAGCCGGAGCCCAACTTGAACCGGCCGTTCTCGAAATCAGCGACGGCGACCCCCAGCGGCCGCGTGGCCTTGATTTGCAGCCATGAGAAGCCGGAGGGCGGGACGTTTTTCGCGATGGTCGCCGAAACGGAAGACTGCGCCCGAGTCCGGCATCACGAGGGCGAAGGCTCGAACCGACGAACCCCGCATGAAGGCCGCGTCCAGGGCCCCGACGCTGGCGAACGCGATCGCGAGCGCGACCGCCGAGGCGACCACCAGCGGAGCGGCGCGCCACTTCCGGGTCTCGCCCACTCGAGTAGTGGCCGGGTGGCCGAAGCTGGAGGCGGCGAGAACGACGAGGAACCAAGCGCCGAGGGCGGCGACGATGTCCGTCCTCGTGGTGGCGGCGACGGGATCCGGCGACCCGGCATCCGATTGAAAGGCCGCGGCCTCGCTGACGGCGGCCGCGCCCATACGCGGGGCCGAGCCGTAGGGCGCAAGCCCCAGGAGGGGCCGCCAAAAATCTCCGTCGTGGGCGCCGGGCTCGTCGGAGATGTCGTCCGACATCCGAACGATGCCGCCCAGGCCGAAGGGAATGAAGTTTTCTGCCGGCTCAGCAATACGTATTCCCTGCCGCCGCTGGGCGCCGAGTACGTATTGCTAGTTCTTGCGGTCAATTGGGGCCGCTGTCCACTCACCGATCTGGCCGGCCGATTTACAGACGCACGTGCGGAGAATTTCGACATTTACCTGCCCCTCTGGGTGGCTCGGCACAACAAGCTGATCTTCGGGATTCTCTTTGTCGCCGGAGAAGCGGTAGTCCTTCAGCAATGGCTGACACTTCGGTAGGACGCTGCTTCTTACAGCCTCGAGGCGGAATTCGTTTCCTGCTGGGCCCAGGGGTCAGGGCTAAAAGCGGTTTAAAACTTCCCATTTCGTTTAAATGACATTTCCATAACATTGCGCATATCTCGATCCGGTATGATCGCAGATAGCTTTTGGGTGAGGTTCCGATGCGCAAATTGAGCTTGATTGTCCTTATGATGTGTGTGGCCTGCGGCAGCCTGGCGGCGCAGACAAAGAGCATTTACGACTTTACGATGAAGTCCATCGACGGGCACCCGGTGAGCCTGGGCAGCTACAGCGGCAAGGCGGTGCTGCTGGTCAACGTGGCCAGCAAGTGCGGTTTACGCCGCAGTACGAGGGGCTGGAGGCGCTTTACGAGAAGTACAAGGACCGCGGACGCCAACTGTAAGATCAAAGTTCATCAATTGCTGATTGAGTTCCGTCTTCAGCGGTCCTTTGCCGCGGTG